>CAYPYZ010000119.1:5491-6157 GCA_964414805.1 uncultured Paludibacter sp. | reverse complement strand
ATCTCCGACCAGATCGGACGAATTTCGGTGGTTTTGCGACCATCCAAGCGTTTACCTTCATCCAGAATTGAGCGGCGCATCGCTTCTTTCTCAACTGCATGATAGTATTTGGAAATCAAATCTTTCTTTTCTTCAGCAACTTCCGGATCAAGGGTTTCAATATATTCAGCCTTAACAGCTTCAAAATTTTCTGCACGAGAATGTTTATCAGCATTGCAAGCCGTAGCTAAAGCATACACTTTATCATAAGTTTTTTCACGAATGTCTTTTTCTAATTCCTCATCTTTTGCTTCGTGATCATAGGTACGTTTAACGGTCTTACCAACAGCTTCCATCAATTCAAGTTGCACTTGACAGTGCACTTTGATAGCCTCATGAGCGATTTTCATAGCTTCCAATAAATCATCTTCGCTCACCTCTTTCATTTCACCTTCTACCATCATGATATTATCCAAGGTAGCGGCTACAATCACGTCCATATCAGCTTCTTCCAATTGTTCAAAAGTAGGATTCACTATAAAATCACCTTCGATTCTGGCAACGCGTACTTCGGAAATTGGTCCGTTGAAAGGCACATCCGAAACAGCCAAAGCAGCTGAGGCTGCCAAGCCGGCTAATGCATCAGGCATGTCTTTGCCATCAGCAGAAACTAACATTACATTCACG
>CAYPYZ010000119.1:0-5481 GCA_964414805.1 uncultured Paludibacter sp. | reverse complement strand
TTCAGCGTGAAAATCTTCCGGGAAAAGGGGACGCAGCGCACGGTCAACCAAACGAGAAATTAGAATTTCATAATCAGAAGGACGGCCTTCTCGGCGTAAGAAACCGCCGGGGAAACGACCAAAAGCAGCAAATTTTTCTTTATACTCTACAGAAAGTGGCATAAAATCAGTACCCGGTAAAGCTTCCTTCGCGGAGCATACCGTGGCTAACAACATGGTTTCACCCATACGTACCATCACAGAACCGTCAGCTTGTTTAGCCAATTTCCCTGTTTCAATGGTAATTTCTCTTCCATCACCCATTGTGATGGTCTTTGTAATTACATTCATAAAAGATTACATTTTTATTTTTAACACTTCTAAATATCGGGCGCAAAGATACGATATTAAATTGGATTATAAGGTATTGCTCATTATAACCGCCCTTATAACCCCCCTCTATACCCATATACAATTTTTAGTTTGTATATTTTTCTGTATATAAGTACTTTTGTAGCATAATTTATTTATTAACTAACTATTAATCACAAACTTTATGGAAACAAACGAAAATTACGTAATGCCACGTATTGGCGAAAAAGCACCTTCTTTTACGGCAGTTACTACTCAAGGACCTATTAATTTTCCGGAAGATTATGCAGGAAAATGGTCAATTTTATTTAGCCATCCGGCCGACTTTACGCCTGTGTGTACTTCTGAATTTATGACATTTGCAGCAATGGACGAGGAGTTCAAAGCTCTGAATTGTCAATTGGTTGGTTTATCAGTTGACGGACTTTACAGCCATATCGCATGGTTGCGTACTATCAAAGAAAAAATCGAATATAAAGGGATGAAGAATATTGAAGTAAAATTCCCTCTTATTGAAGATATTTCTATGAATGTAGCTAAAAAATATGGTATGATTCAACCGGCACAAAGCACTACACAAGCTGTAAGAGCGGTATTCTTTGTTGACCCTAATGGTATCATCCGTACTATCATTTATTATCCACTTTCTTTAGGTAGAAACTTCGACGAATTGAAGCGTGTACTCATTGCTTTGCAAGCTGCTGATGCTTTTGGCGTTGCTATGCCTGCTGATTGGAGACCCGGTGACGATGTAATCGTTCCAACTGCCGGTTCTTGCGGTACAGCTCAAACCCGTATGGAAGGTAAGGAAGAAGGCGTTACTTGTTACGACTGGTTCTTCTGCACCAAAGAATTAAGCAAAGATAAAGTGGAAGAAGCTTTAGGATCTAAATTATAAGAAGTCTATTCGTTGAGATTCAATTAATAGATGTTGATTTAGTCAGCGGAGAGGTAGATTAATGCTACCTCTCCTTTTTTTATCTATACTTTTTAAACTTTCAGATATGTCATTTGTTTCCAAACTGAAGATTCAATGGCCTCGATTAAGTTTTAAATCATTAAAACTATTATCTTTGTACTTTCAATACCAATAACAATTATTTATTATATAATATAATGACTCTGTTTAAAGACAAAACCCTACTCATTACCGGTGGCACCGGATCCTTTGGTAATGCAGTGCTCAACCGCTTTATCAATACCGACATCAAGGAAATACGCATTTTTAGTCGCGATGAAAAGAAACAAGACGATATGCGACATCAAATTCAAAATCCTAAGGTTAAATTTTATATAGGTGACGTACGTGATAAGCGTTCTATAGATGGCGCTATGCGTGGGGTTGATTATATATTTCATGCAGCAGCTTTAAAGCAAGTGCCTTCTTGTGAGTTTTTCCCCATGCAGGCAGTGCGTACCAATGTTATCGGTACCGAAAATGTGTTAGATTCTGCTTTGGAACATGGCGTTAAAAACGTGGTAGTATTGAGTACAGATAAAGCTGCATATCCCATCAATGCTATGGGTATCAGCAAAGCAATGATGGAAAAAGTAGCTATCGCAAAAGCACGCTCCTTAGGGGATAATCCCACAACTACCATTTGCATAACGCGCTATGGTAACGTGATGGCGAGTAGAGGTTCTGTAATTCCTTTATGGACAGACCAAATTAAAGCGGGGAAGCCTATCACCATTACAGACCCGAATATGACGCGCTATATGATGACTTTGGAGGATGCAGTGGATTTAGTTTTATATGCTTTTGAACATGGTAATGGCGGTGATTTATTTGTACAAAAAGCACCGGCTGCCACGCTCACCATTTTGGCGCAAGCTATGAAAGAAATGCTACAAGCTGACAATGAAGTGAAAGTTATTGGTACGCGACATGGCGAAAAATTATATGAAACCTTGGTGACCCGCGAGGAGATGTTTAAAGCAGAAGATATGGGCGATTATTTCCGTATTCCTGCAGATAGCCGTGATTTGAATTATGATAAATACTTCCGAGAAGGGGAAGAAGATATTGCGCAAGTAGAAGATTACCACTCACATAACACAAGACAATTGGATGTGGAAGGCATGAAAGTTTTATTGCGAAAGCTTATGTAATCAATTATGTGATTGATAATGTGACAGATTGTAAAATGATATTTGTAATATGATGCATATACTTATTACCGGCGCCAATGGTTTTATAGGCAAAAATTTAGTAGCTCAATTGAATAATATTAAGACAGGCAAAGCAAAACATCCTGTTTTATCTGAAGATTTAAATATCCTGACTTACGATATTGATACCGATCCTGCTTTGTTGGAAGTGTATTGTCAACAAGCAGATTTTGTATTTCATTTAGCCGGAGTTAATCGTCCAAAAGATACAGAAGAATTTATGCAAGGTAATTTTGGCTTTACAAGTCAGCTCTTGGATGCCCTAAAAAATGCCGGAAACACCTGCCCTATTATGCTTTCTTCTTCTACCCAAGCCCTTTTGGAAAATCCATATGGTGAATCGAAAAAAGCCGGTGAGGATCTGCTTTTTGATTATGGAAAAACAAGTAGTGCCAATATCTATATCTATAGGTTTCCTAATGTTTTTGGGAAATGGTGCCGACCAAATTATAATAGTGCCATAGCTACTTTTTGCCATAATATCGCACATGATTTACCTATTCAAGTGAATGATCCTTCGGTGCTTATGACCTTGATATACATTGATGATGTGGTGCATGAGTTGGTCAATTGCTTGGCAGGAAATCCTACGCAAGTTGGTGATTTTTGTCAGGTGCTTCCGGAGCATACCATCAAACTTGGTGAAATTGTGGATTTAATTCAGGGTTTCAAGGCAAGTCGTACTTCTTTACAACTACCCAATCTTGCGGATGCTTTTACGAAAAAACTATATTCTACCTATTTGAGCTATCTTCCGAAAGATAAGTTTTCTTATCCGCTAACCATGCACAAAGATGATAGAGGTTCATTTACGGAGTTTTTAAAATCGCCTGACAGAGGGCAGTTTTCCATCAATATCTCTAAGCCCGGCATTACGAAAGGGCAACATTGGCATCATACTAAAAATGAAAAGTTTTTGGTAGTTTCCGGCGAAGGTGTAATTCGTTTTAGAAAAATTGGTGCACCTTCGGAGATAATTGAGTATTTCGTTTCCGGAAGTAAGTTGGAAGTTGTGGATATTCCGGTAGGATACACGCATAATATTGAAAATTTAGGTCAGACAGATATGGTTACGGTGATGTGGGTGAATGAGGTTTTTGACCCTACCCATCCTGATACTTATTTCGAGGAAGTGTAGATTTGGATTGAGCTGCCGACCATTGTTTATTGCTAAGTCATTAAAAAAGATAAAATGAAGAAATTAAAAGTTGTTACCGTTGTAGGTACCCGTCCCGAAATTATCCGTTTAGCCTGTGTGCTTCAAAAATTGGATGCCTCTGAAGCCATTGAGCATACGCTTGTGCACACTGGTCAGAATTATGATTATGAATTAAATCAGGTGTTTTTCGAGGATTTGGGTTTGCGCAAGCCGGATTATTTCTTGGATGCAGCCGGTAAGAATGCTACTGAAACTGCCGGACAGATATTGATTAAGATAGATCCGGTTTTGGAGGAAGTTAAACCCGATGCCTTTTTAGTTTTAGGGGATACCAATTCTTGTCTATGTGCTATTGCAGCAAAAAAACGTCATATTCCTATTTTCCATATGGAGGCAGGTAATCGTTGTTTTGACCAGCGCGTTCCCGAAGAAAGCAATCGTAAAATTGTGGATCATACTGCGGATATCAATTTAACTTACAGCGACATAGCACGTGAGTACCTATTACGTGAAGGTTTGCCGGCGGATAGGGTTATTAAGACAGGCAGTCCTATGTATGAGGTTTTGATGCAATATTTTCCAAAAATACAGAGTTCTACTATTTTAAAGGAATTGCATTTAAAGCAGAGGCAATACTTTGTTGTTTCGGCACATAGGGAAGAAAACATTAATTCGGAACGGAATTTCTTTAATTTGGTGGAGATACTCAATCAGGTAGCGGAGCAATATGCTTTGCCGGTGATAGTTTCTACCCATCCGCGTACGCGAAAAATGATAGAGCAAAAGGGTGTTAAGTTCCATCCTTTGGTGCAATTGATGAAGCCTATGGGTTTGAGTGATTACAATAATTTGCAGATGAATGCTTATGCTGTTTTGTCGGATAGTGGCACTATCAGCGAGGAATCTTCTATTTTAAATTTCCGTGCATTGAATATTCGAGAAGCCCATGAACGCCCGGAAGCTATGGAAGAAGCCTCTGTGATGATGGTGGGTTTAAATCCTGAAAGGGTGATGCAGGCTTTGGTGCAATTGCAAGGGCAAAAGGTTGGTAGTGAAAGGAATTTCAGGACAGTGGCCGATTACTCCATGCCTAATGTAAGCGATAAAGTTGTGAGAATTATCCTAAGTTATACTGATTATGTAAAAAGGGTAGTTTGGGGGGAGTAGTTGCGGAGGCCAGATTCGAACTGACGACCTTTGGGTTATGAGCCCAACGAGCTACCACTGCTCCACTCCGCGATATTGGACTGCAAAGATAATATTATTTTTTGGATATGCAATATCATCAGTGATTTTTTTTACGATTTGCATAGATTCATCAGTGATGATGTAACCAGATTTATTTAAAAATCACTATACTTTTACGTACTTTTGTAGATAAATTATTATAAATATATGAAGAAAATTAGAGTAAGATTCGCTCCAAGTCCGACCGGACCGCTACATATAGGTGGCGTTAGAACAGCATTATATAATTATTTTTTCGCTAAAAAACATGGCGGTGCGTTTATTTTAAGGATAGAAGACACCGATTCTACAAGGTTTGTAGCAGGTGCTGAGGACTATATAGTCGAGTCGCTTCAGTGGTTAGGGATTAATATAGATGAAGGTATAGGTGCTGAGCATTTTCATGCGGATATACCCTATCGACAAAGTGAAAGGAAGTCGATTTACAAACAGTATGTCGATCAATTGCTGAATGCCAATTTAGCTTATATTGCTTTTGATACGCCTACTGAATTGGATGCTAAAAGGGCTGAAATCTCGAATTTTCAATACGACGCTTCTACGCGTATGCA
>CAYPYZ010000118.1:0-6160 GCA_964414805.1 uncultured Paludibacter sp. | reverse complement strand
TTGCGTGCCGGTGTGAATGCTGGTATGGACATAGATGCTTTTGCGCCACGTTTGTCTTTCTTCTGGGCAATTGGTATGAACCATTTTATGGAAATTGCTAAGATGCGCGCTGCTCGTTTGTTATGGGCAAAAATTGTAAAACAATTCAATCCTAAGAACCCTAAATCATTGGCATTGCGTACGCACTCACAGACTTCCGGATGGTCCTTGACTGAGCAAGATCCTTTCAACAATGTGGGAAGAACTTGTATAGAAGCTATGGCTGCGGCTTTGGGGCATACCCAATCTTTGCATACCAATGCGTTGGATGAGGCCATTGCTTTGCCCACGGATTTCTCCGCAAGGATAGCGCGTAACACACAGATTTACATACAACAAGAAACTGAGATTACAAGGCAGGTTGACCCATGGGCAGGTTCGTATTACGTAGAAGCATTAACGAAAGAGATAGCTGATAAAGCTTGGGAATTGATAGAGGAAGTTGAGAAGTTAGGTGGTATGGCGGCGGCTATTGAGACCGGCATTCCTAAAATGCGTATTGAGGAAGCGGCTGCACGTACGCAAGCGCGCATCGACTCCGGTCAGCAGGTGATAGTGGGTGTGAATAATTTCCGTTTGGAAAAAGAGGACCCCATTGATATTTTGGAAGTGGACAATACTGCGGTTCGTTTGCAACAAATCGAGCGTTTGCAAACGCTTAGGGCAAACCGCGATGAGCAAGCGGTACAAAAGGCTTTGGCTGCCATTACTGAATGTGCCAAGACCGGCAAGGGTAATTTATTGGAATTATCGGTGGAAGCAGCGAAAGTAAGAGCTACTTTGGGTGAAATTTCAGATGCCTGCGAAGCTGTCGTAGGTCGTTATAAAGCAACAATCAGAACTATATCAGGCGTGTATTCATCAGAAACAAAAAACGATTCCGACTTTCAAAAGGCTTGCGAGTTGACGGAAACATTCGCAAAGAAAGAAGGTCGAAGACCGCGTATCATGATTGCCAAAATGGGACAAGATGGTCATGATAGGGGTGCAAAAGTAGTAGCAACCGGTTATGCCGACTGCGGTTTTGATGTGGATATGGGACCCTTGTTCCAGACTCCTGCAGAAGCAGCCAAGCAAGCGGTTGAAAATGATGTGCATATCATGGGCGTTTCATCTTTAGCGGCAGGGCATAAAACCTTGGTTCCGCAAGTGATAGAAGAACTTAAAAAATTAGGTAGGGAAGATATTTTGGTGATTGCGGGTGGTGTTATTCCGGCACAAGACTATGATTATTTGTTTAAAGCCGGTGTAGCTGCCGTCTTTGGTCCTGGTACTTCTGTTGCGAAAGCAGCTTGTGATATCATGAATATTATGTTAGAAGATTAAGCGTTTTTTTCTAATATTTAGATATTGAATATATCGGTTGTTCATGCTATAAGGCTGATGGGCAACCGATATTTTTATAAATGGCGTTTTGATAGTTGTAGATAGTTGTAGAAAATGATTTAGAAAAAAGGTTTAAAAGAAAAGCATATGGATAAGCTGAGATTTGGTATCATTGGGACGAATTTTATTTCCGATTGGATTATTGCGGATGCACGTGAGGATAAGCGTTTTGAGCTGTCGGCTATCTATTCGCGTACGCAAAAACGAGCGGATGAGTTTGGGGATAAATATGCTATTCCGCATAGATTTACATCCTTGGAAGCTATGGCGCAAAGTGATGTGATAGATGCGGTTTATATTGCTTCGCCTAATTTTTTGCATGCTGAGCAGAGCTTGTTATTCATGCAAAATGGCAAACATGTATTGTGTGAAAAACCTTTGGCATCCAACTATAGAGAAGCTAAGTTGATGGTTGACGCCGCTATAAAGCATGGAGTGGTTTTGATGGAAGCTATGAAACCTACTATGACACCGAATTTTCAAGTCGTTCGTGAACAACTGCGTAGGGTAGGGGTTTTGCGACATTATTTCGCAAGTTTTTGTCAGTATTCCTCGCGCTATGACAAGTATAAGGCGGGTATTCCCATCAATGCTTTTGATCCGAATTTATCTAATGGTGCTACTATGGATGTGGGGATTTATACCTTGTATCCTATGGTAGTTTTATTTGGTAAACCTCAAGTGATAAAGGCGCAAGGAAGTTTATTGAGTACGGGTGTGGATGCGCAGGCCACTGTCAATTTTGAGTTTAAAGACGGCATGACGGCTACAGTTATTTATTCCAAAGTTTCGGATTCTATTTTACCTACGGAGATACAGGGGGAGTCCGGTAATATCATTTTAGACCGTATTCATACTATTAAAGATGTACAGTTTATGGCTGGTGGCATTGCTTCTTTGGGTAAGGGCATGCAGTCGGATCCTGAACAAATTTCCGTGCCTACTCCCCATGCAGAATACTATTATGAAATCAAGGAATTTATAGATTTAGTGCAACAAGAGCGTTTAGAATCAACTATTAATAGTCATGAAAACTCCTTGATTACTATACAGATAATAGATGAAATTCGCAAGCAATTGGGTGTGGTTTATCCGGCGGATAGTCAGGAGTGATGGTTTTTTATTCAATAAAGGCATTTAAAATTTCACCGGTAGAGCCATTTTTATCAGGTTTTAATTGGAAAATATAGTCCGGCTGTAGATCGTTTTCTTGTCTGTGTGAGACATAAATAATCGCAATTTGTTTGCTTGCCGCAATGGCATTGACCATGGCTACGAAAAGGGCAGCATTGGCATCATCCAAACCGACTGTAGGCTCGTCCAAAATCAGTAAAGGTGGTTGTTTAATCATGGCGCGAGCAAGCATCACCATGCGTTGTTGACCCAAGGATAAATCCTGAAAATTCCTTCTGCGAAAGTCATTACCGAGTATATCCATCCAGTTTTGTGCTAAGCGTCTTTGCATATCGGAAGCCTGCACATAAAGTCCGACCGAATCCATCAATCCCGAAATAATCATATTTTCCACACTCATATTACGTTTGAATTGCACAAGCATAGAAGGTGTAAAATAGCCTATGCGTTTTTTAATATCCCAGATACTTTCACCACTACCTTTCTTTATACCAAAAAGGGTGATATCTTGTCCGTAAGCCTTGGGATTATCCCCTGTAATCATGGTCAGCAGGGAGCTTTTGCCTGCACCTATGGGACCGGTTAATTGCCAAAATTCACCCGCATTGATTTGCCAATTGATCTGATTTAAGACGGGCTTTTCGTTATAACTAATAGACAGGTTTTTCAATGCCACCAAAGGATGGTTAGAGGGCTTTGCATTGCTATTGAGAAAATTTATGGGTAGTTGAAAGTTTTGCTGTATAACACTGGCATTCGATTGTAGAAAATCCTCCCTATTTTTAGTTAGTTTGATATGATTTTTTTCATCCAACAGCATTACCGTTTGGATATATGGTAGGAGGTCATTTTTTCTATAAAATAACTGTATCAAATGCGTATGAGCAGCAGTTTTATGTAATTCCTCCAATAAAACAGTTTGTGTTTGCGGGTCTATACTTGCAAAGATATCATCCATAATGAGGAAGTCGGGCTTTTGCGCAAGCAGGTATTGCAATAAGGCTTTACGTTTTTGTCCGCTTGACATATATTGCAGACTGTTGTTATTGGCGCTACGAACTACAAACTTATCATGCTTCATTTCATCTTCAATCAGTTTATTGATGGTGATGGAGGAAAAAATTGCCCCTTGGAGATTGTTGGTATCAATCCATGATTGCAGGAGGTTTTCCTTCAATATTTGATGGATAATTGCTTTGGGATTGGATTGATTTTGTAGGTATATGCCTATATGTTGCATGAAATTTTGTAGTTATGAAAATGAAGCACAAAACTAATAAAAAAATATTCCATAGCATAAATTTTTTGTTTCCAATATTAATTGTACTTTTGTAAACATGTGACTGTGTGCGCACACGAGGGTAGTTTTATTGAAAGTATTTATGCATAAAAAATCCAATATACGTATTAAAGATATAGCGAGAATGGCAGGTGTATCCACGGGTACAGTCGATAGAGTCATTCATAATCGTGGGGAAGTATCGGAGCTTAGTCGCGCTGCCGTGCAAAAAGTATTGGATGACATCAATTACCAACCTAATATGATGGCACGTGCGCTTGCCTCGAAAAAGCAATATCTGTTTGTATGTCTGATTCCTGATTACGAGCCGGGTGAGTATTGGCAGACGGTGGAATTGGGGATAGATAAAGCTTTGGAGGATTTTGGACAATACAATATTCAAATACAAAAAATCACTTATAATCAATATGATGAGCAGAGTTTTATAGCTGCTGCTGAGGAACTTATAGCGTATCAACCGCATGCTGTTTTGATTGCTCCTATTTTTCGCAGCGAGACTTTGCGTTTGGTATCTAAACTTCAAGGATTGAAAATCCCTTTTTCTTTTTTGGATTCCATGATAGACAATGTAGATTTTGTAAGTTATTATGGTCAGGATTCTAAGCAGAGTGGGTATGTGGCGGCCAAATTATTGACTGCTTCTTTAACTGCCTCTGCTAAGTTGTTGGTGGTCAGGACTAAGCGTAAAGGAGAATCCTTTTCAAATCAGACTATGGGTAGGTATCAGGGTTTTCTTCAATACCTGCATGAACACCATTTTGACAATGAATTAGTTAAGATTGAACTAATGGATGAGGATAGTGATAATCATGGTAATAGTACTGCTTTGACGGCAGTATTGGAGCAAAATCCCGGGATAGGTGCTATGATAACTTTCAATTCCAAGGTATTTAAATTGGCTGATTTTCTTTCCGAAAGGAATTATAAACATATAGTTTTGGGTGGCTACGATTTATTAGCTTCTAATGTGGCACATTTAAAAAATGGCAATATTGAGTTTTTGATAGCACAACGTCCTGAACAGCAGTCCTATTATGCCATCAGGGATATGTGTTATGTATTGGTTTTTAATAGGGAAGTGAATGCGATTAATTTTATGCCAATAGATGTATTGATGAAAGAGAATATTGATTATTATATGCAATTTGATGATTGATTTGAGCAGGGAATATTCTCAAGATTCCCATAATAAATAGAAGTTTTAAGAATTTAAAAAACATATATAATGATGCGTAATTTATTTGATATCAAAGACAAGATTGTAGTAATAACGGGTGGTACTGGCGTTTTAGGTACTTCTATGGTGGAGTATTTAGCGGAGCAAGGTGCTAAAGTTATGGTGCTTGCTCGCAATCAAGAAAAGGGTGATGCACTGGTAAAAAACGTTTGTGATAAGGGATATTATGCTACGTTTTATCAAACGGATGTGATGAGTCGGGAGGTATTGGAAAAGACTGCCGAGGCTATTTTATCCAAGCATAAGCGTGTGGATATTTTGATTAATGGTGCGGGTGGTAATATGCCGGGTGCAACTATCGGTCCTGATAATACCCTGTTTGATTTGGATGTGGATGCTTTTAAGACCGTAGTGGATTTGAACTTGTTTGGTACGGTGTTGCCATCTATGATTTTTGGGAAAGCTATGGCAGCACAAAAGGCCGGAACCATTATCAATATTTCTTCGGAAGCAGCTATTCGTCCGCTAACACGTGTAGTTGGCTATGCTGCTGCTAAGGCTGCCGTTACAAATTTTACTCAATATCTTTCCATAGAATTAGCTACTAAATTTGGAGAAGGTTTAAGGGTGAATGCCATTGCTCCGGGCTTTTTTATTACTGAACAAAACCGTGCATTATTGACTAATCCTGATGGTTCGTACACTGATAGGGGCAAGACCATCATAGCCCATACGCCTTTCGGAAGATTTGGTGAGCCGGAGGAGTTATTAGGCACTTTGCATTGGTTGGCAAGTGATGCTTCTAAGTTTGTAACCGGCACATTGACAGTAGTTGACGGTGGTTTCAATGCTTTTGCCATTTAATTATATCATTATTTTATTATTCAATACTTACATTCATAATTCAATATAAACCATGATTAGTTTAAGAGAAAATTCCAAATATGCTTTGATGGTTGCGACCAGTATGGGGATACGCATTACGCCGATAAATGGTCAGCCTGTACACACTTCCAATTTGTTTGAAATGCATGCTACCAGTGCAGAGACTAATGTTGCCAGTATTGCATCTTCTTTAGGTTTGCCTGTTAAAGTTTTGACTACCTTTGTGGAAGATAATCCCA
>CAYPYZ010000117.1:3517-6173 GCA_964414805.1 uncultured Paludibacter sp. | reverse complement strand
AATCCGAATAATGATGTAGTAAAGGGTATGTTGGAAAAAACTGCGGATAGAAAAGAGCAATATGGTCGTCATGGCGGTGATTTTCAAGGAATCTCAGATAGATTGGATTATATTGCAGATTTGGGTGTGACGGCTATTTGGTTGAATCCCGTTTTGGAAAATGATATGGAATATGAATCCTATCATGGCTATGCCACTACGGATTATTATAAAGTTGATCCACGTTTTGGAAGCAATCAGGAGTATGTAGATTTGATTGCAAAAGCACATGATAAAGGTCTGAAAGTGGTGATGGATATGATATTTAACCATTGCGGAAGTGAGCATTTTTTCTTTAAAGACAGACCTTCCAAAGATTGGTTTAATTTCTCGGATGGCTATGTGCAGACATCCTACAGAACAGCGCCGCAGTTTGATCCCTACAGCTCACAATACGATTTTGATATTGCTGTAGATGGTTGGTTTGTAAGGGCTATGCCCGACTTAAATCAGCGCAATCGCCATGTTGCCAAATACCTTGTGCAAAATAGTATTTGGTGGATTGAATATGCAGGATTGGATGGTATCCGACAAGACACGCATCCTTATGCCGACTATGATATGATGGCGGCTTGGTGTAAGGAAATCATGGAAGAATATCCGAATTTTAATATAGTGGGAGAGGCATGGTATGACACCAATGTGGAAATTGCTTATTGGCAAGCGAATAGCAAATTGGCTTATCCGCGCAATTCATATTTGAAAACGGTGATGGATTTCCCTTTAAGAGATTTGTGTTCTTGGGTGTTTAAACAAGAAACCGAGCCTTGGGATAATGGTCTGTATCGCATACAATCCTATTTAAGTCAGGATATTGTGTATGAAGATCCGATGAACTTATTGGTGTTTTTGGACAATCATGATACTTCGCGTTTCTTTGCCCGTGCGGAAGATGTGGATTTGGATATTTACAAGCAAGTGATTGCTTTTTTATTGACTACCAGAGGTATTCCGCAACTTTATTATGGCACAGAAATTTTGATGTATGGCGACAAAGCGGATGGTGACGGACTATTGCGTAAGGATTTTCCGGGAGGATGGCAAGCAGATGAGCGCAATGCCTTTACGGAAGCAGGTAGGACAGCTATAGAAAATGAAGCTTGGAATTACACCCGCAATTTATTGCAGTGGAGAAAAGCCAATGCGGTGATTGCTCAAGGCAAACTGAAGCATTTTGTGCCGCAACAAGGTGTATATGTGTATGAGCGGAAATTAGGTGAAAAATCGGTGGTAGTGATGATTAATGGAAGCAGTAAAGAGCTTGATTTGGCATTGGATAACTTCCAAGAAGTATTGCCGCAAGCACAAGCATTTGATGTGATAAGTGGTAGTTCCATAGCGTTGAATAACACCTTATCATTTGCAGGAAGGCAAGTTTATATTTTAGAGTTTAATAACTAATCAAATACATATCAAACAACAGCTATATCATGGATAACAAAGCATCCCTTTCCTTTTGGAAAATATGGAATTTAAGTTTCGGTTTTTTCGGGGTACAAATCGCTTATGCCTTGCAAAGTGCGAACATCAGTCGCATTTTTGCCACCTTAGGAGCTGACCCGCGCAATCTTAGTTTTTTCTGGATTTTACCCCCATTGATGGGCTTGATAGTCCAACCTATAGTAGGTTCTTTAAGTGATAAAACTTGGATTCCTCGTCTTGGCAGACGCATTCCCTATTTAATTATTGGTGCTGTAGGTGCCATTATCGTCATGGTGTTTTTGCCCAATGCCGGTAGTTTCAACTTCACTGTTGCGGGTGCTTTGCTGTTTGGTGTAATTGCTTTAATGCTGTTGGACACCACCATCAATATGGCTATGCAACCCTTCAAAATGTTGGTAGGCGATATGGTCAATGAAAAGCAGAAAACTTTTGCTTATTCTGTACAGAGCTTTTTGGTAAATGCCGGTAGCGTAGTGGGATTCTTATTCCCAATTTTCTTCACTTATATAGGTATAGCCAATATAGCTCCTGACGGTGTAGTGCCTGATTCGGTGATTTATTCTTTCTATGCCGGCGCATTTATATTGATATTATGTGTAATATATTCCGTATGGAAAATCAAGGAGATGCCGCCAAGAGAGTATGCACGATTTCATGGCATACAAGAAAATACGCAAGTAAAAGAAAAAAGCGATTTTATCACTTTATTGAAAAAAGCACCCAAGGTTTTTTGGACAGTTGGTTTGGTGCAATTTTTTGCATGGTCGGCATTTTTATTTATGTGGACTTATACCAATGGCGCTATAGCAGAGAATGTATGGGGTGTCGATACACTTGCTGAAGGTCACGCTAAATTAAAAGATTATCAGGATGCCGGTAATTGGGTAGGGGTTTTATTTGCTGTACAGGCGTTGGGAGCAGTAGTTTGGGCATGGGTAATACCAATGTTTAAGTCGCAGAAGATGAGTTATACTGTCAGCATGTTATTAGGGGCAATAGGCTTCATCATGGTGTTTTTTATACATGATCAATATATGTTGTTTGTTGCTTATGCATTGATGGGTAGTGCTTGGGCAGCAACTTTAGCATTGCCATTTGCCATCCTGACCAATGCTTTAGATGGTAAAAATTTAGGAGCTTATTTAGGCTTATTTAATGGAACTATTTGCGTTCC
>CAYPYZ010000117.1:0-3417 GCA_964414805.1 uncultured Paludibacter sp. | reverse complement strand
TAATCTTTTAGAAATCTTTTATTTTGATGAACTTGAAATTGTTTAAATCTAAAATTAATAGGCATATGAATTACATGAAGAAGAAAGGAAGTATTCGTTTCTTTATCTTATTATTAACGGTGATTTTTTCCTTCCAAATGCAGGCGCAATCCCATGCAGTTAGTGGTGTTGTAAGAGATGCATTGAGTGGTGAAGAATTGCTTGGGGTAAGTGTTGCAGAGAAAGGAACTACCAATGGTACTATGACCAATATGGATGGTCGTTTTTCATTAAACACAAAAGCAGATGCTACTTTAGTAATATCCTATATAGGATATATCTCGCAAGAAGTAGCTGTGGCTGGTCAAACTAATTTCCAGATTGAACTATCAGAGCAAGTTTTTGCATTGCAGGAAGTTGTTGCGATAGGTTATGGCTCGCAGACCAAAAAAGAAATTACGGGAGCTGTATCAAGTGTGAAACCTGAGGATTTTGTGCAAGGAGTTGTTTCCAATCCTATAGGCCTTATACAAGGTAAGGTTGCGGGATTGAATATTATTAAAAATGGTGGTGACGACCCTGCTCAGAATAGTTATGACGTTCAATTGCGTGGAGTAGGTAGTTTGAGCGGAAGTGCTTCTCCGCTGTATGTAATTGACGGCGTTCCCGGTGGTAATCTATCTTCAGTACTACCCGGTGATATTGAATCTATTGATGTTTTGAAAGATGGTTCAGCAGCTGCAATCTACGGAACTCGTGCTAATGCAGGGGTTGTTTTGATAACCACCAAGCGTGGTAATAAAGACGGAAAATTCAGGGCTGAATATACAGGTTCAGGAACCCTTGGCATAATGGCCAATAAACCTAAAATTCTATCAGCTACACAATATGTAACTGAGATGGTTGATAGAGGTTTAGGAATAGATTATGGTGCTCAAACTGATTGGTTAGGGGAAATTACCCGTGTACCATTAAGTCATACTCATAATGTATCCTTGAGTGGCGGTACAGATGACTTCAATTATAGAGCTTCTGTAGGTTATCGTAAACTACAAGGTTTGGCTATCAATTCTGATTTTGAAGAAGTAAATGGTCGCTTTGTTGCCAATCAAAAAGCTTTGAATAAGAAATTAGATATAGCCTATGATTTTGCTTATACATCCAATTCGAAAAATTGGGCTAATTATGACAATTTCAATCAGGCAATTAGATCTAATCCAACCATGCCGGTACGCACTGATGACCCCGATTATGAAAGATTCGGCGGTTATTTTGAATCAGATAATTTCTATACCCGTAATCCGGTTTCCGATATCATGCAAACTACCAATGACCAAAGAGATCAGGTTGTAATGGGTAGCGTAAGAGCAAGTTTAAATATATTGGATAATTTAAAATTTACTACATTTTATTCTTTGCAAAATACCAATATATGGAATGGTAAATACCAACAAAGTACATTACGTTCCGTATGGGGAAAAGATGGTGTAGCGAATCAATCTTATGCATACGACAATCAACAAGTGATAGAAAATACCTTACATTATTTGGAGTCTTGGGAAAATCATAATTTTCAAGCCATGGTAGGACAAGGCTATCAAACTAATATGCGTCAAGGTTTCAATGTTTTTAATTCAGATTTTCCTTTGGATAAAATCATATATAATAATTTGGGATTAGGACAAGGAATTACTTCTGGTGAAGATGCAAAAGCCAATATGGGTAGTTATAAATACAAAGATAAATTGGCTTCTTTCTTTGCACGTGTTTTATATAATTATGATAATAAGTACTTCTTAAGTGCCAGTACACGCTTGGAGGGGTCTTCCAAGTTTGGACCTAAGGCACATCCTGTTCTGGGACCATGGGGTTTATTCCCTGCCATCAGCGGAAGCTGGAGCATAATGGATGAAGACTTTATGAGTGAAGTGGATGTGGTTAGCGACTTGAAACTACGTTTGGGTTATGGTGTTACCGGAAATATGCCCGGCAATTCATATCTATATATGATGTTGGTGGGTCCGGGTAGCGACTATGTATTTAGTGATGGGGATTTTATCCAGCCTTGGGGACCGACTTCTAATACCAATGAATTTATCCGTTGGGAAGAAAAACATGAATATAATTTAGGGGTAGATTTCGGATTTTTCAATCACCGTTTGACAGGTGCTATTGATGGTTACTTCCGCAATACCACAGACTTATTATATGAATACAAAGTACCTTTGGCAGGGGAGAATGTAACCTCTACCAAATGGGATAACTATGGTAAGATTCACAATTTTGGTGTGGAATTATTGCTGAATGGCAATGTGATTAAAACCAAAGATTTGACTTTTGATTTAGGATTTAATGCTGCTTGGAATACGAATAGGGTTGTACGAATCACGGGTACACAATATGGAAACTATGATTCAAATGGTAATTTAATAGCCAGTTTCCAAAATACCGGATATATATCTTCCGGTGATGGAGAAACAGGTAACTATGTGATGCGTCTTACGGAAGGCGGTGCCATAGGTAACTTCTGGGGTTTTAAATATACTGGTGTAAACTCTAAAGGTGAATGGGTGTTTGAAACGCCACAAGGTGGTTATACTACCAATCCACAGGATGCAGACAAGCAAATAATAGGTAATGCGTTCCCATGGGTTACTTATGGTTTAAATGCTGTGGTGAAGTATAAGGAGTTTGATTTTATGATGAATTTCAGAGGACAATTAGGTGGTACTATTTTCAATGAGACACGCTATTTTTATGAAAATACCCGTGGAACGGAAAACGTATTACAATCTTCATTTGAGGGCGATGCTGCTAAATTGTTGAACTGGATGACTTCAGATTCAGAAAGAGCCTCTATTCGTCGTTTTTCCGACTTCTATTTAGAAAATGCAACTTATCTCAAATTGAATGATTTAACCATAGGTTATACGCCTCAATTAAGCAGCGACCTAAAGGCTTATATTCAAAATTTGAGAGTATATCTGACTGCACA
The DNA here is from genome assembly GCA_964414805.1 of uncultured Paludibacter sp. Lineage (GTDB taxonomy): Bacteria > Bacteroidota > Bacteroidia > Bacteroidales > Paludibacteraceae > Paludibacter. The sequence goes on along the minus strand of CAYPYZ010000117.1, from coordinate 443 downwards.
GAATTTATTTGTGCTGACCGGTTATAAAGGACATGATCCTTCAACTGTAAATATGTCGGGCTTAACCCCGGGATTCGACGGACGTTCTTATTATCCTACACAGCATACGGTTAATGTAGGTGTTTCATTCCAATTCTAATGTTTAATATCTTAATGAAGAAAACTATGCGATTCAAGAATATATATATAGCGCTAATCATGTTAGGTTTTATGTTTGCGCCTGCATGTACAGACTTAGAACCTGAGATTTATACGGATGTTTTGAAAGATGATTATTTTCAAACACCACAGCAATTCTCTACTTTGATAGCTAATGCATATGCTCAGCTTGCCGGCGAGTCGGGTTATATTTACAGAGAAGGCTATTGGAGTTTACAGGAATATACTTCCGATGAAGTGGTTGTGCCTACGCGTGGTACCGACTGGTTTGATGGTGGAGTGCC
>CAYPYZ010000116.1:0-6238 GCA_964414805.1 uncultured Paludibacter sp. | reverse complement strand
GCATTACTAATTTTGATGCTTTCGTGATTCAGCAAGAGACTAATCCAATGGTCATTCTTAATACTGCTTATGAGTTGTCTTCCAATAGTCTTTTATCTTTTGACTTAGGCTATATGCAAGCAGGATTGTTCAACATGCGTGTAAATTATTTCGGATATTTTACACGCATGACTTATCATTATCAATTTTAAAAGGGGAGGAAAGAGGGTATGCAAAAGGTAAATACAAAACATTTTCTACATTTTCTCATCATTTTGAGCTTGTTGTTCATCTTAAATGCCTGCATAGGCGAACTTGATTTTACAGGCTTTGTTCGTTCCACCGACCGCATTGAAGATAGATTTAGGATTTCAATGGCATGGAATGACAATCATCCTTATGAAAATATATCAGTTGCTGACGAGCATTATCAACTACTCATTGCAGGTGATATACATGTTGGGACTACAAATAATCTTGAGATTTTCCTGACAAGGGCTGCGGAAAGTGATATTAGTGCCATGGTTTTTACAGGCGATAATGCAAGCGGTAAAGAAGAAGATTATGAAAGATTTAATCAGACTGTGGTGGATAATGCTACCAAGCCGTATTTTGTCATGACCGGCAATCATGAACTTTATTTTGATGGATGGAAGCATTTCAAACGTTTGTTCGGTACTTCGGTTTTCTATTTTTCAGTGCAAACTCCTTCTGTAAAAGACCTGTATATTTGTTTAGATTCGGGCAGTGGCTCCATTGGGAAAAGTCAGTTGCAATGGCTGAAAAACACCTTAAAGGAAAAACGCGCAGATTACGACCAATGTATAGTTTTTTCGCATGTGAATATTTTCCGCGATAGACGCACCGCTTCCACGAATCCGCCTACGGATGAGGTGTTGGCATTGGTGGATCTGTTTGAAACATATCATATTAATATGGTGATTATGGGTCATGACCACAAACGCTCCAAAGATGTGATTGGCCAGACTACCTACCTGACTTTAGACGCTTTACGCGATGGCTTGGAGCAAGCCAGTTATATCGTTTTGCGCAAGACAGCCATCGGAGATACGCAGTATGAATTTCATACACCATAAGTTCAATTAGTAAATGCAATTTTTTGTTGGAAATAAATCTCCCTTGTTGCTTATAGCTTTGCATACTTCAAATGATAATAAAATTAGCTATTTTTGCGGAAAAATTGGGATATGAAAATTCATCTTCCGCCTGAATGGGCACCACAAACTTTTGTGCAATTAACATGGCCACATGAGGAAACTGATTGGGCTGACAACTTAGCTGAAGTCAATGCTTGTTTTGTGGAAATCGCCCATGCTATCACGAGTTTTCAAAATTTGTTGATAGTCTGCAAAGATGCTCAGCAAGTCCGTGACTTATTAGGTGAATACGATACCAACAAAATTAGTTTTGTAGTCTTACCAAGCAATGACACTTGGGCGCGCGACCATGGTGGAATCACTATTTTTGAGGGGTGCAAAACAACAATTTGTGATTTTGCATTCAATGGATGGGGTAAGAAATTCCCGGCAGTATTGGACAATCAAATCACTGCTAAACTATTTGAAAAAGGGATATTTGGTAAGGATGTAGCTTATCGCAATCAGTTGGATTTTGTGTTGGAAGGTGGCAGTATAGAATCTGATGGACAGGGTACATTACTGACTACATCTACTTGTTTATTGTCAGCCAACCGCAATGATTTATCCCAACCAGAGATTGAAGAAAAATTAATGAATTTCTTTGGTTTAGATCGGGTTCTATGGTTGCATCACGGATATTTGCAAGGGGATGATACCGATAGCCATATAGATACTTTAGCACGCTTTTGCGATGAAAAAACCATTGCTTATGTGCAGTGTACGGATGTGGAAGATGTGCATTATATAGCACTACAAAAAATGGAAAAGGAGCTACAAAGTTTTAGGACTCTATCAGGCCATCCTTATCAATTGGTAGCTTTGCCCATGGCGGATGCAGTCTATCACGAAGGAGAAAGATTGCCAGCCACCTATGCCAATTTTTTAATCATCAATGGGGCGGTCTTAGTACCCACTTACAACAGTGCAAAAGATAAAATAGCTATGGATATTTTGCAAAAGGTATTCAAGGACAGAAAAATAATAGGGATTGATTGTTTGCCTTTGATTAAACAACATGGCTCTTTACACTGTGTAACAATGCAGTATGCTGCTCGTTGATGACGAAGTGTCGAAATATCGCTTAATGCAAAAGGCAAGCTCGTCAGAAGACACAGAATTTTATAAAATAATAAAACAAACAAACATATGAAAACAGCCCTTATACAACAATCCAACACCCACAACCGTGAGGAGAATGTAGCAAAATTAAAACAAAATATCATCGCTTGTGCACAGCAGGGTGCTGAATTGATAGTTTTGCAAGAGATTCATAATGGTTTGTATTTTTGTCAGACTGAAGATCCCGATATATTCGACCAAGCCGAAACTATTCCCGGATTTTCAACGGAAGTATTTGGGCAAATAGCCCGTGAGCAGCAGGTAGTCATAGTGCTTTCTTTATTTGAAAAGCGCGCTGCGGGTCTGTATCATAATACTGCTGTTGTCATAGAAAAAGATGGCTCTATAGCCGGTATTTACCGTAAAATGCACATCCCCGACGATCCTGCTTATTATGAAAAGTTCTACTTTACACCGGGCGATTTGGGCTTTCATCCCATACAGACTTCCGTAGGTAAATTAGGTGTATTGGTCTGCTGGGATCAATGGTATCCCGAAGCAGCTCGCTTGATGGCGATGGCAGGTGCTGATGTCCTGATTTATCCAACAGCCATAGGATGGGAAAGTACAGACTCACAAGATGAAAAAGACCGACAGTTAGATGCTTGGATCACGATACAACGCGGTCATGCCATCGCCAATGCAACTCCCGTAATTGCCTGTAATAGGGTAGGGTATGAGCCTGATCCATCCGGACAAACCCATGGGATTTCCTTCTGGGGAAATAGTTTTGTGGTAGGCGCACAAGGTGAGTTTTTAGCGCAAGCCAATGCCACTGAAGATGAAAACCTCATTGTGGAAATTGATACAAATCGTACCGAAACAGTCAGAAGAATGTGGCCTTTCTTCCGCGATAGGCGCATCGATGCTTATGGCGATTTGCAAAAAAGATGGATAGACTAATCCGAAACCCTTTACTGGCGCGTAATCTCTACCTTTTGTGTAGGTGCCAAGTTTTCATTCCTGAGAGCCGTTTGTTCAACTACCTTGACAGCTAAATCTTTGAAAGCTAAAGCGGAAATAGAACCTTCAATAACAGCTACCGGTTTGCCTGCATCGCCGCCTTCGCGTATGCTCTGAACTAAAGGAATTTGTCCTAATAAGGGGACATCCAACTCCTTGGCTAAACGTAATCCGCCCTCTTTTCCAAATAAATAATACTTATTTTCCGGAAGTTCGGCAGGCGTAAACCACGACATATTTTCAATTAATCCTAACACAGGTACATTGACTTTATCGCCATGGAACATATTCACGCCCTTGCGCGCATCAGCCAAAGCCACATCCTGCGGAGTAGTCACAACCACAGCACCGGTTATACCCATGGTTTGCACCAAAGTCAAATGAATATCGCCGGTTCCGGGAGGCAAATCCATAACGAAATAGTCCAATTCACCCCAACTCACATCCGTAATCAACTGCTTCAAAGCATTGCTTGCCATGGCACCGCGCCAAACCAATGCCTCCTCAGGATTAACGAAAAAGCCTATGGATAATAACTTAATACCATATTTTTCTATAGGAATAATTTTTTGCTTACCGTCCGTTTCTTCCATTAAAGGCTGCGCATCCTCAACACCAAACATTTTAGGAATAGAAGGACCGTGAATATCAGCATCTAATAAACCAACTTTATAGCCTAATTGCGCCAAAGCAATGGCTAAATTCGAGGAAACGGTAGATTTCCCTACACCGCCTTTTCCTGAAAAGACAGCGATAATATTCTTAACATTAGGCAAAATAGACATGGGTTTAGTTGCTATCACCTGCTTGCTCAATGCCTTGATATTATCTTTAATTTCTACATCCTCACTGATATAAGTAAGAATAGCAGTCTCAGCAGCCTTGATAACCGATTTCTTAAAAGGATCATTGGGTTTATCAAACATAATGGAAAAAGAAACCTTCATGCCATCTATGCGAATATCGTCTTGCACCATGCCCGACGAAACAATGTCTTTCCCCGTTCCGGGATAACGAACGCGAGTCAGCGTGTCCAAAATTAACTGTGGATATAATGTCATATGCTTAATTTTTTATATGAATACTTCTCTGATTGCGACCAAAACTCCTATAACTATCTTTTTCTATCTCAATTTCAGGCTCAATAAAATCCTCTTTTTTATCTAATCGAAAACGAATATATTTAATACTCAAGCCCCTATCCAACCATTGTTGTTCATAAAAAGTTTGAATTTTCAATATAGGGTCTTCCTTGATATTGGCATATAAATCTTCCGTCATTACCTCAATTGCATACTGATTGGCATGTAGCATTGCGCGGGTATAGCTAAACATAAATTGGCTATCCGTTTTAAGATGTACCAAAGCTTTATCTTTCAAAATAGCCTGGTATCTTTTCATGAAATGCGTTGATGTCAATCGTTTAGAAGTCTTTTTCATTTGCGGATCCGGAAAGGTAAGCCAGATTTCAGACACTTCATCTTGCGCAAAAAAATGTTCAATTACCTCAATATTCGTCCGTAAAAATGCTACATTTTTTAAGCCTTTTGCGAAAGCATCTTTGGCTCCTGTCCACATCCTTGCCCCCTTGATATCTATACCAATAAAGTTCTTTTCAGGAAACAATTCGGCCAAGCCAACGGTATATTCCCCTTTCCCACAACCTAATTCCAACACTATGGGGTTATTATTTTTAAAAAATTCTTCCTGCCATTTTCCCTTATGGGAGAAGGTCTTACCCTGCATCAACTCATGTGCGCTCAACTGAAACACATGGGGGAAAGCATCCATTTCTGCAAATTTCTGTAACTTATTTTTCGCCATCTGTCTCCACCAATTTTAATCCCACCGCATTCACCCCTTTCAAATTTTCATCGCGCATACCATGGATAATGCGATATTGATATTCACCCTTTTCACCATATTGAAAATTCGATTTTAACGGCAACTGAAAACTGTAAATAGAACCATTACCCTTACCATGCCAGCGGCCGGTATGGTCGGCCAACAGACAATAAACAGTATCGCGCGTAAGCTGCATGTCGGGCGCAATCTCCTCCACAAACAACCACATATTTTGATAAGGATAATTGCCCAAATGACGGATGGCAATCAGCAAATCATAAGCAGTATTGGTATCCTCTATTTCCATGAAAAACGAACGGCTATCGTGTTCTGCCCATTCATTATTATCAAAAAGTTGATACTCATGATACACAGCCTGTTTGCTGCAAGCAAGCAGTAAAAACACCAATAATACCGGCCAATACGACCTTATATTTCGACTTGTTTTATTCAGTTTGTGTAGGTTTTGCTGAACCATCTTGTTGATTTCTCCTTCTGTTATTAGGGCGTTTCTTTCTCTTTTTAGGCTTTTTAGGCTTATCAAAGCGAGTCAGACTATCTTCCTCGATGGCATGCCTATATTCCTCATTATTAGTTTCTTTAATTTGCACAGATTCCAAAGAATCAGGTTTTACACCTATCTTATTCAAAGCAATAATTTCCTTGGCTTTTTCCGGAGTCAAAGTAATGATATTTTCCCCATAATGTTGTGCTGTAGAATAAGAAATAGAAGGCTTAAACGCATCGGTTTTAAAGTGATAATACGTCTTATCAACAGTCTCAAGCGTAATTTCCTTAGAAGGAAAATCCTTCAAAGCATCCACATAAGCATCCAATTCATAGCGAATACAGCATTTGATTTTCCCGCAAGGACCGGTCAATTTCTGCATATTCATGGAAATATCTTGATAACGAGCAGCTGCGGTAGTGACGGTATTAAAACTTGTTTTCCAGCTTGAACAACAAAGTTCTCTGCCACAAGGACCGATACCACCTATCCTGCCTGCTTCCTGTCGTGCCCCAATTTGCTTCATCTCAATGCGCACACGGAAAGTCTCTGCAAAAACCTTAATCAAATGTCTGAAATCCACCCGCTCATCAGCGATATAATAGAAGATAGCTTTACCGCCATCCCCTTGATATTCCACATCGCCTATTTTCATATCCAATTG
>CAYPYZ010000115.1:0-6343 GCA_964414805.1 uncultured Paludibacter sp. | reverse complement strand
ATATTTTCAATTTGTAATTTAGAAATTTCTACAATCACGTTATCACATTATCGTTTTAGCTGTTTATCCTGTGACCTTGCAATTTTCTTGATACTATCTTCCGATGGTAGGTTTTCAGGCATTTCACCTCCCAATTCCTGTATGGTCTTACGCACTTTCTTTCCTACTTCAAAATGGGTTTGATTGGCTTCTTGCTTGTCTTTAGTATTTTCCCTTCTTAGTTATTCTTCCGTTTGTGTGGCTCGGAAAAGATTCGCCGCTAATTCCGTACTTCCCATATGGTCGAGTATCTGCTGACTTTTCTTCAAACCCTTATGCTTGTGTATAGCTTTGGCATCCATTCCTCCATACAAACCCATATAGCCATGATTTTGAAAAATTGCATAATCAATAGGCTCAATAACACCTGCATCCTTTGCTGCTGCAGCTAATAGCGTGTTGTGTTTAGCCATTTCATTGCGTAGAAACAATCGCTTTTCATCTGCTGTACTTAAGCGATTATACTCGTCCATCTGATGAATTTCTTGCAATCGGGTCTGTACAGCAAAGTAAGTTTGACCTAAAGCCACAATCTCTTTGGCTGGATCAGCATTTTGTACAATCAGATAACAGGCATAACGAGAGAGTTTGACACTATCAACTTTTCGTTGGGCTGTTTTTCCGGTTGTTATCATATCGAGGATGTCCTCGAAATGATCGGAAGCCTCTTGACCACTGTTTTTGCACGCTTCTTTCGCACGTTTTATTACCGGCAAAAAATGTCGGTACTCGGAGTATTCTAAAACTTTAGATAAGTCACGTGCACTCCAAAATTCATTGCCATTGGCATCAATTTGTTTAATCTGTTCAAACAAACTTACATGTTGTTTAGATAATTCATTAGTCATAGTTTTATTTTTAAAAGGTTTTCTTTTATTAATATATTCAATCGTTCTTCTTCTTTCAATTGTTCTTCAAATTCAGCTTTTAATGCTGTAAATCTTTCTTCAAAATCAAAATCATCCTCTTCTTCGGGCAAACCGACATACCTGCCGGGTGTGAGTACGTAATCTAATTCTGCTACGCTTTCTATGCTTGCCGATTTGCAAAAACCGGGTATATCCCTATATTTCAAGCCATAGGCGGTTTGAGGCTCTGCTGCTATATCATTTTGCCAGGCTTCTAAGGTATTATTTCCTTCTATGGAAGATGATTCTCTTGCGTCTTTTTTCCACAAATTATAGGTGCTTGCAATCAATTGTATATCTTCTGCCGAAAGTTCTTTGGTTCTGCGGTTGATTAAGTGACCTAAGTTTCTTGCATCGATAAAGAGAATATTACCAGCTCGTCCTTTTGATATTGTTTGTGTGGAGGGGAATTTATTGCGTTTCAAAAACCACAATGAAGCGGGAATTTGTGTATTCAAAAATAACTTAGCGGGCAAATTAACTATGCAATCAATCAAGTCGGCTTCAATTAATGCTTTTCTGATATCGCCTTCTCCGGAAGTTTTAGAGGTTAAAGCGCCTTTTGCCAACACAAATCCTGCTTGTCCACCTGGTGCCAAATGATACAAGAAATGTTGAATCCATGCATAATTGGCATTTCCGACAGGCGGTGTTCCGTATTGCCAACGGCCATCTTTACGCAATAAGTCGCCACCCCAATCGCTTACATTAAATGGAGGATTAGCAATGATATAATCTGCTTTCAAATCTTTATGTGCATCATTGAGAAAAGAACCTTCATTATTCCATTTTACCTGCGAACTATCAATACCACGAATGGCAAGGTTCATTTTACACAGGCGCCAAGTGGTTTGATTGCTTTCTTGTCCGTAAATAGATATATCATTCACGCGTCCTTGATGACTTTCAATAAATTTTTCAGATTGCACAAACATGCCTCCAGAACCACAACAGGGGTCGAATACACGTCCTTTGTAAGGCTCTAACATCTCAACTAATAATTCAACTACACTGCGTGGCGTATAGAACTGCCCGCCCTTCTTACCCTCGGCAAGCGCAAATTCTCCTAAAAAATATTCGAATACATGCCCTAATACATCAGCACTTCGAGATTTTACATCTCCCAAAGCGATATTGCCGATTAAATCTATCAATTCTCCTAAGCTTGTTGGGTCAAGGTTTTGACGAGCGAATACTTTGGGAAGTACTCCCTTCAGTGAACTATTTTCTTTCTCAAGGGCATCCATAGCTGCATCCACTGTTTTTCCTATGGTAGGTTGTTTGGCTTGTGATTTAAGATAACCCCAACGTGCCTCTTTAGGAACAAAGAACACATTTTCGGCTTTGTATTCATCTATATCTTCGGGATCAGCACCGTGTTGTTCTTCTGCCTTCAATTGAGCATATAACTCCTCGAAAGCATCAGAAATATATTTTAGAAAGATTAACCCCAATACAATATGCTTGTATTCAGCTGCATCAATATTTTTACGTAATTTGTCTGCTGCTTTCCACAGTTGCTTTTCTAAAGACTCTTCAATCGAATTTGTGTTCTTTTTTGCCATTGTCTATCTATTTTATTACCCACAATCCAATCTTTCATACTACCGCCATATCTCAATTGCTTAAAACAAAATTTTCAAAGACTGTTAAATGCAATTTCATGCTTAGAGATTGGTTGATGTGATATTATTTTATTTTCAACTTACAAATATAAGGTTTTTGATTTGATCACAGTTTGCATTTAATCCAAAAACCCCTATATTTGTAGCTATTATTCTAATTTGGAAACTCTTAATCAATTTACATAAAACATCATAACCATGGATACCCAAAGAATTTCACCTAAATGGATTAATAAATTAGCTGAGCATGAGATTTTTGTTTTCGGAAGTAATCTTGCGGGAGCTCATGGTGCAGGTGCTGCAAAATTGGCAATGAACTGGGGAGCAGTCTGGGGTAAGGGTGTTGGACTGCATGGACAAACATACGCTATTCCAACTATGCAAGGTGGTATAGAAACTATCAAGCCTTATGTTGATGATTTTTTAACATTTGCCAAATCCAAACCTAATTTAAAATTTCTCGTCACCGAAATTGGTTGTGGTATTGCCGGTTTTACCGTGGAAGAAATCGCACCCCTATTTAAAAATGCCATTGATGAAAACATAGCCAATGTGTATTTGCCTGAGAGTTTTTATAGGGTATTGGAGGAAAATGAAAATTTATAGCAAAATAACAAATATCAGATTTTATGTACTTCCCCTACTCCCAAACCGAAATTAACTACCTCAAAAGTCGGGATAAAGTATTGTCAAAAGTAATAGACCAAATAGGTGTGATACAACGGGAGGTGAACCCGGATTTGTACTCGGCATTGGTGCATGCTATTGTCGGACAACAGATTTCTACGAAAGCTCATCGCACTATTTGGCAAAGAATGCAAAATGAATTGGGAGAGATAAGCCCTGAAAATTTAAATGGATTTTCTATGGAAGATATACAAAAAACGGGTATTTCTTTTAGAAAAGCAGAGTATATTAAGTCTACAACTACCAAAATTGTAAACAAAGCATTAGACTTAAAGGCATTATATGATTTGTCAGATGATGAAGTACGCACTAAATTGACTGAACTGCGTGGCATAGGAAACTGGACTGCGGAAATGCTGATGATTTTCTCAATGCAAAGACCAAATATCCTGAGTTTTGGGGATTTAGCTATACAGAAAGCTATGTGCAGACTGTACGGACACGAGAAAATCGATAAACAGTTATTTCAATATTATTGGGAAATGTATTCGCCTTATGCCTCTGTAGCAAGCCTTTATCTATGGGCATCCAATTATTTACCGACTATCGATTTATAGACAAATGACCCATGAGGTACACTGTTGAAATGCACAAGATACACACCCCTTGGTAGATATGTTGTAAACTCCTCTTGCTGTCCTAATGATGTCAAATCTTGGACTTTCTTTCCGAAAACATCAGATATGGTAAAACTACAATCAATATTAGATTGAATACATATACCACCTGAAACACTCCAAACTTTCAGGTCTTTTTCATATGGATAATTCTCCACAGACTCAGGTGCAGGGGTGTAATCCAATTTCTGATCTAACCAATCTAACCTAAGGTTTATATAATTCTTGATGTATTGTACTTCTTTGGCATAAGTCCCAAGTACAACGGGATTCATATGTACAGCGATTCCCATAACCGGCCAACGTTTAAAGTTTAAAGCCTGCGAATAGGATAAGTTTTCTGCTAAACTATCAACTACTTCGTACAAAACTTCTTTATTAATGACTTGATGATCTCTGTAATGGGCATAAATATCTCTTAATTCATTTTTCAAAGAATTATCTGCAAATAAACGACGTGCAAAATTCCTCATATCACCTACTACACTACTCCTATGGGATATACACAACCACTCATTTTCCTGTGCAGCATGTTGATTAATAGGATAAGTTCTTGAATCATTATCAAATGACAAATCAAAATCCCAAACAGGTCCACTATAAAATTTCTCATCATTTTTAAATTTATACATTCGCATGCTCCAAAAAGTATCTGTACTGCCGGTATACTCCCCTATCAAGAAATAACGTAAATAAGTTTGTGTATCAAAATAGGCACGATAACCAGCACTTGGACTTGTAAAATAAGAAGCAGTCATCGCATCCGTTAGTTTCTTAAAATGGGAAGTAATATATTGTTTTTGCACGGCTGTTATATTACTGCTGCTGGGGTCCTTGATGGTTATATCTAAATCATAGGCAGCATTATAAAATTTTAAATCCTCTTCGTCTGCATATGCATCTATTTCAATATGATAACCTCCGGTAACATCTTCCGGTTTCATTTCCTCAATATCAATACGATTTTTTCTCACATCTAAATGATCACATAGTTGATAACAACCCTTATAATCACCATTGAGAACCACATCTACACCGATAGCGGGCGAAGTGTAGGGCATCTCCAATCTTCGACTGAAATCAAAAGCTAACATATTACGCATAAGCGTTTTATCACCATAATTATTAATTAAAGTCCAATTTTTAGCTTTAGCCGGTAAGCCCATCAATTTAGTTGAATTGTATAATTTCAAACGATAGGGTTTTTTGGGATAAGTCCAACTATTATTGCCCCTCCCACGAATTTGTGTACTATCAGTGAAAAATTGTTTACCTCCATCATATACAATATTGACAATACCATTTAAATAATATTCTTTTGAGGTAATGTCCTGTGCATTAACGGTATGTATATTTACTGTAGGTAAATTAGTCAATGTGGGTAATAAAGTATTATCTCCTTCTCCTGCATATCCAAAAAACTGCAATTCAGCCATATACTTACTTAAACTTGCATCCGTCGTATGTTTAGCATTACTTGGAAATACAAAGCGAACGTATCTATATCCCTTAGATGATGTGATGGTAAGCGTATTTTTTCCTGCTATCGGCGCTTTGGAAATAATAGCCAAAGCCATGGCATCCCCAAAATCCGGATTATTTGCCCCTTCAATAATGCCGAGCTCCAAACGGCCTGCATATTCAACTGGTTTATTATCCCTACGTGCATAAAAATCCACAGCAGTAATGATATGCGGACTGCCTAAATCCAATCCTATCCAATTTCCAAAAACTCCATCAGATTGATAATATGTATTCACATTACCATCTAAAGCATCAGCCGGGGTATTGGTAGTTCGGTTTCTTTGATCGTGATAAATCACTGTACCACTAAGCCTTTGGACTGTTTGAGCCATGGCATAATTGAAAGAAAACACAATGAAAACCACAAGAAAACCTAAAGAAAAAACACTTTTATTCATAAAATGATAATTAGATATTGTCTGAGGTAAATCTATAGTTTGATAACTATCGGACTACAATGATAATGTTTTTTTTTCATTAAATGGTATGTAGATTTCAAATCCTTTAAAATTTAAAAATTCATTATTTCATCTTAGAATCAGTTATATAGAAATATTTAATCTATAATCTAAGTTTTTAATTGCAAATTTGATTTAAAAATTATATATTTGCCTTGTTAAAAAATTTATTAATACCATACATGAGCTATCTAAATTTTGATAAAACACTTTTAGTGAACTTAGAAAAATCTCTTACTAAAGAGATGATTCGTACTAACAGAGCAGGTGCTTATAATAGCACTACCTTAATCGACTGTAATACAAGGAAGTATCACGGTCAATTGGTTCTTCCACTTCCGGAAATTGATGATGCTAACCATGTACTGCTTTCCTCTTTGGATGAAACGGTTATTCAACATGGAGCAGAGTTTAATCTCGGAATTCACAAGTATGAAGGGAATAATTTTAGTCCGAATGGACATAAATACATCCGCCAATTTGAT
>CAYPYZ010000114.1:0-6427 GCA_964414805.1 uncultured Paludibacter sp. | reverse complement strand
ACTTCCTCTACGCTTTCAACAGTATGTATAATGCTATCAGATAGTTCTTGATTTATTTGCTTATTTGGAGCATTACAAGCCACAAATAAAGCTATAAAGCAGACCCAAAAAACCTTTCTCATTTTTTATAATTTTATGAACTTGCAAATATAGTCATTAAAAACCAACAATAAGGATGTTTTTTATTGAAATTTTGTTTGCCTTCCTCAATCACCCTTATCCATATAAATTCGTTTGGGTTCTATTTGTGGCAGCTATTATTATGTAGTTTTTGTTTGTGGGGGAGGGTGAAAGGTTGTATCTTTGGTTTTTTTTAACACTGAGTCTGAAATGCCAACAAAATTCTTCACCAATCAAGGTAATAATAGTTTACTCAATAAATTTGAGGGTGTATTCACAAACATTCAAAGTATTCAATATTTTGATGCTTTGGTAGGATACTTTAGAGCTTCCGGATATTTTAAAGTTCGTAACTTCCTCGATAAAATTCCTAAAATCAGAGTCCTTGTAGGTATCAATGTTGATAAACTTATCAAACAATACCACGATCAAGGTCAACTTTATCTAGATAATCCTGATGAGACTAAAGCTGAATTTATGACTGAAGTCATTAAAGATATACAAGAAGCTCATTATGATGAAGAAACTGAAAAGGGAATTTTACAATTTATTGATGATTTGATTAGTGGGAAGATTGAGTTAAGAGCACATCCGAAAAAGAAAATACATGCCAAGGTATATATTTTCAGACCTGCAAATTTCAACGAATATGCTCCTTGTGAAGTAATTACGGGTTCTTCAAATATGACTGATGCCGGACTTGGTGCCAATCCCGAATCAAACTATGAATTCAATGTAAGTTTAAGAGGATATGATGATGTGAAGTTTGCGGCTGATGAATTTGAAAGACTTTGGGATGAGGCAGTTCCAATACTAAAAGCCGAAGCTGAAAGAATTAAAAAATCGACATATTTGCGTGATGATTTTACACCTTTCGAGCTGTATATTAAAATGTTGATAGAATATTTTGGTAAACGTGTAGATTATGATCCTTACAATATAGACTTACTTTTACCATCCAAATATACCAAATTGAAATATCAATCCGATGCTGCTAATCAAGGCTATGCAATCCTGATGAGACACAATGGATTTATATTGGCTGATGTGGTTGGTTTAGGTAAGACCATCATTGCCTGTATGATTATTAAGAAATTCATTTATGAAAATGGTACGCATACCAAAGTTTTAGTAGTCGTTCCGCCTGCCATTGAAGATGGTTGGAGACGCACAGTAAAGGATTTCGAAATCGATAACCATTTTACTTTTATTACTACCGGCAGTTTGCACAAAATACTCGATAGAGAAAATTATACTTATCCGAATCCTGAAGAGATTGATTTAATTGCTGTTGATGAATCCCATAAATTCAGAAATGATTATACAGAAATGTATGTTGCTTTACAAGAAATTTGTAAAATGCCAAGAGCGAGGGCTGCCGGAGATGGCGATACAAGGAAAAAGGTTATTTTGATTTCTGCTACACCCTTGAATAATAGGCCACAAGACATAGAGAACCAACTATATCTTTTTCAAGATAGAAGAAACAGTTCTTTGGAAAATATTAAAAATTTACAAGAGTATTTTAAACCTATCAATGAACAATATAAACTATTGGCAGGAGAGAAAGTGCTCAATATTAGAAAACTAAAATCTCTATTTCAAAGATTACGTGATGATGTGGTTGAACCCCTTGTTATACGAAGAACTAGGACTGATATTGAAAACAATAAAGAGTATTTAGAGGATTTGGGAAAACAAGGGATAAAATTTCCAAAAGGTGGAGACCCCTTATCGCTAAAGTATTATTTAGACGGGAATCTTAGTAAATTATTTTTTGATACGGTATCTCTTATTACTAATCTTGATGAAAATGGCAAAGAAACAGATGGTTTAGGTTATTATCGTTACCGAGCCATTGAATTTCTTATCAATGAAGAAGATAGAAAGATATATGGTAGAGTAGAATCTATTTCAAGTAGATTGTCAGCTATAATGAAAACCCTGTTAGTAAAAAGACTTGAAAGTAGTTTTTATGCCTTTACGCAATCTCTTGATAGATTACAGAAAGCCATAGCAAATATGCTTACAATGTTTGAAGCCGATAGAGTATTCATTGCTCCTGATTTAGATATCAATAAATTACTTGAAGAAGGTGTGAGTTATGATAAAATTGAGGAGAAAATTAATGAAAAAGGTGGTAATAATAAGGAATTTCAAGCAGATGCTTTTAATGAGAAATTTGTAGAACTCTTAAAACAAGATAAAGAAAAGGTAGATGAACTGATTAAAAGATGGAAAAAAGTAAAAAAGGATCCCAAACTGATAGAGTTTGCTAAACAAATTAATGAGGAATTTTTTAAGCCTGATCAAAACATCAGTGGTAAATTGATTATTTTCTCAGAATCAAAAGAAACTGCCAATGAACTTACAAAAAAGTTATCGAAAATTACCAATAAAAAAGTACTGACCGTAAGTTCTGAAAATAGAAAAGATATAGAAAATACAATCAGAGATAATTTTGATGCCAATCTTGAAGAGGAAAAATGGCAATGCGAATATGATATTATCATTACTACAGAAGTGTTGGCAGAAGGGATCAATTTGCATAGGAGTAATGTGATTGTCAACTATGACGTACCCTGGAATGCTACAAGATTGATGCAACGCATTGGGCGTGTGAATCGTATAGGGTCGAGAGCTGAAAGGATTTATGTGTATAATTACTATCCATCAGCGCATGGAGATGCCCAAATTCATCTTGTAAACAATGCTTTACGCAAGTTACAGGCATTCCACACTGCTTTTGGTGAAGACAATAAAATATTTTCTATCCTTGAAGAAAAAGGAGAAGGAGCATTGTATGGCAATAAAATTCAAAATGAAGAAAGTGAAATACTTAAATATTTGAATGAATTAAGAGATTTCCGTAAGAAACATCCTAAACTTTATAATGAAATTGCCAAGATACCCAATAATGCAAGATGTGGTAGAAAATTGCCTGAGGGTCAACAATTAACCTTATCAGAATTAGACACTTATGAAATTAATTATCCTTTAAAAGATACTTCACTTACATATTTGAAAAGCGATAATCATCCGGGAATTTTCTGTTTGATTACCCCTGAACTAAATACCATTAAGCTGAATTTCTTACAAGCTGTCAAATTGTTTACTGCTACTGAAGCTGAGAAAGCTATTCCTTTACATAAATTACATCACAAACAAACAATTGAAGGATTGAACTTTTTTAAATCAGAAGAAAACCAAACAAATATTCAATCTGTATCTCGAAAGAATCTAAGTCCGGCCGAAAATAAAGCCGTATCAAACTTAAATGCAATATTAAAGTTTGCACCAACGGAACAAAAGCAAACGGCTATCAACCGAGCTTTAGATACCATCAAAAAAGGAACTTATGCCTCCAAAGGATTACCTAAATCTATCAATGACTATTTTTTGTCTAATGCTATATTGCTCAAAGAACCGGATAAATTTATTGAACAATTATTTATATCCGTGCTTGACAAATATGATTTTTCTACAAAGACTGATATCGTACAATCCGAGTTGTTACAAAAAGGCATAGTGAATCCAACAATAGTATTAACCCAAAGTTTTAGTTAAACTCTTCAAAAATGAAGACAAAATGAAAAATGAATTATGTCTAAACTAAAATGCAAGCAGGACTAAACTCATTTGTTTTAAGCGTTTCTGAATGGATTGATAAAACAAACATAACAACTTAAATAATATGGCAATTAACAGCATTCGATTACAGCAAGCATTACAAGAACCTTATGATAGGATATTGTTTTCAAAAAATGTATTGAGTCCGGTTTTTGGAACCGACTTTAGCCTCCATGCCAATTTAATTCCTGCAACAATAGCTCCCAACAAAACCGAATCAGCTGTGATTGATAAAGTTGGAATTTACGGAAGCATTCAACTTGATGATTATACTGAAATAACCTGTTATGAAGTGTTGCTACAACCCCAAGTACGCATAGAACAGAGTAGGGTAGCCATTCAGCAATATGTACGTAAACTGCTGATGGCAGGCGATGCAGCTATAATTAATTTTGTCACTCCTGCTAATAAAAATCTCTGGCGACTTACTTTTGTTGCCAAAGATAGTGTGCTTACTGACAAAGGAGTACAAGAAAAAACTACCAATGCCAAACGTTATACTTTTTTATTAGGACCTTCGGAAACCTGCAAGACAGCGGCAGAGCGTCTTGAAGTATTAAGTACAGAGAGAACAATTACATTTCAATCTCTTATCAATGCTTTCTCTGTCGAGAAATTGAGTGATGCTTTTTTTGATGAATATACCTTACATTATCAAAACTTCTGTGATTATTTACAAGAATCAAATTTTAGAAGAAGTGTTTTTTCCATTGATTTTCCACCCAATGCTACTAAACAAGAAAAAGATAAGGAAAGTAAACCAATACGTGACTTCGTAAAGAAAATGCTTGGACGAATTGTGTTTTTATATTTCGTTCAGAAAAAGGGATGGTTGGGTGCAAACAATACCAATTATACGGATGGATTAACTGATTTTATTAAACAACTTTTTCATCAATCAGGCGGTAATGCAAGTTTTTACAGCGGATGGTTGTCAGTGCTTTTCTTTGATACCCTAAATAAAGAAAGACCCAATGATGATTATACAATGCCAGATGGTACAACTGTAAAAGTACCTTTCCTTAATGGGGGCTTATTTGATAAAGAGAAATACGATAATGAAACCATTACTTTCAATGCTAAACTTTTTCATAATCCTGAATTTGAAGACACCATTCTTACTAAAAAAAATAAAGGATACGCCCGTGGCTTTCTCGACTTCTTAGATGCTTTTAATTTTACTATTTATGAAGATAGCCCTGATGACCATACTGTAGCAGTTGATCCGGAAATGTTAGGACATATATTTGAAAACTTACTTGAAGACAACAAAGATAAAGGCGCATTTTACACCCCTAAGGAGATTGTGCATTATATGTGTCAGGAAAGCTTAACGGAATATCTGACTAATGGAATGCAAAACGAATATACTGTTTACAGACAACTTGGTGACAATCAAATAGAACTTTTTGGAAATGAATCACGCAAGCAATTAGCACTGATAGAAGAGTTAGGAGAAAAAGGATTAGATCGTGATGAAGTTGCTTTTATAGTTCAAAAGAAAGACATCAGTAAACTTACGCAAAAACAACTTTATTCAATAGACAAATTATTAGATTCTGTAAAAATCTGCGATCCTGCCATTGGTTCCGGCGCTTTCCCAATGGGACTTCTACAAGAGATTTTCAGCATCAAAGAATTGATAGCCTATGAAACAGGTACAAGCTGGAAACCTGCTGAAATCAAATTAAATATCATACAAAACTCTATTTATGGTGTAGATGTAGAAAAGGGCGCGGTGGATATTGCTCGTTTGCGTTTCTGGCTTAGCTTAGTTGTAGATGAAGAAAAACCCAAAGCCTTGCCTAATTTAGATTATAAAATTGTAGTAGGTGATAGCTTGATAAGTAAATTTGATGATGAAATTGTAGTGATTGATTGGGACGTAAAGAGTGAAACACAAGCTGATATGTTTGCAAATGAAAACTTACAGAATCGTAAACAATTACTTATAGATTTAACTGAAAAACAACGAAAATACTTCGATCCAAATAATAAGGACAAAAAAGGATTAGCACTTGAAATACGTAATCATAAAATTGATGTATTGATTAACCAACTTGAATTGATGATTAATAGTGAAGGAATAGACCATGCACCAATTCGAGCTAATTTTAAAGACAATAATAAATATGTAAACGCACAAAATCTTTATGAAACAACGCAAAGTTGGATAGCCACCATCGCTAAACTTAAATTTTTACAACAAAACCCTTCCAAAGCATTTAATCATTTCGATTGGAAGCTTGATTTCCCGGAAGTCTTGAATCCATATCTGACCAATGGCAATGGTGGGTTTGATATTGTGATTGGGAATCCGCCGTATATTCAATTACAAAAAGATGGAGGTAGGTTAGCAAAAGAGTTCGAAAATGAAGGATATAATACTTTTGCGCGAACGGGAGATATTTATTCTCTCTTTTATGAAAAGGGAGTAGAACTGCTTATTTCTAAAGGTAATCTATGTTTTATAACTTCAAATAAATGGATGCGTGCAGGATATGGAGAAAAAACTCGGCAGTTTTTTGCTGAAAATACAAACCCGAAATTGTTGATTGATTTTGCGGGACAAAAGATATTTGAATCAGCTACTGTAGATACTAATATCTTATTACTTACTAAAGAGCGGAACAGACAACAAACCTTAGCTTGTATAGTGAAAGAAAAAGTGACAGAT
>CAYPYZ010000113.1:0-6566 GCA_964414805.1 uncultured Paludibacter sp. | reverse complement strand
CAAGAAGCTATTTTATTCAATGATTCCTTTTTCAATAATATTGCTTTTGGCGTTGATGGTGCAACTTTAGAAGAGGTGATTGAGGCTGCTAAAATTGCCAATGCACATGAGTTTATCATGGCTACGGAGTCAGGGTATGAAACCAATATCGGGGATAGGGGCAGCAAACTTTCGGGCGGTCAGCGGCAGCGTATCAGCATTGCCAGGGCTATTTTGAAAAATCCACCTATCTTGATTTTGGATGAAGCTACCTCAGCTTTAGATACTGAATCTGAAAAAATGGTGCAGAAAGCATTGGAGAATTTGATGAAAAATAGGACGACTTTAGTGGTGGCACATCGACTTTCTACCATCACAAAAGCGGACGAAATTTGTGTACTACATGAAGGTAAGATTATAGAGAGAGGCAGGCATGAGGACTTGCTTCAACTAAACGGACATTACAAAAAATTGGTGGATATGCAGTCCTTTTAGAATTAAGCCTTATCTTTGCACTTCAAAATTTTTAACAAGATGAATTTTATAGAAGAACTTACTTGGCGCGGGATGATACATACCGTTATGCCGGGTACTGAAGAATTATTATCGAAAGAGATGACCGCTGCTTATGTGGGTATAGATCCTACTGCTGACTCCTTGCATATTGGTCATTTGGTGAGCGTTATGATGCTTCGTCATTTCCAACGCGCGGGGCATAAACCCATTGCTTTGGTAGGTGGTGCAACCGGCATGATAGGCGATCCTTCTATGAAATCGGCAGAGCGTAATTTATTAGATGAAACTACTTTAAGACATAATCAGGAATCTATTAAAAGCCAATTGGCAAAATTCCTTGATTTTGAAAGCGATGCGCCCAATGCGGCAGAATTAGTGAATAATTATGATTGGATGAAGGATTATTCCTTCTTGGATTTTATCAGAGATATAGGCAAGCATATCACTGTTAACTATATGATGGCCAAGGATTCAGTAAAAAAACGTTTGAGTGCTGATTCCAATGTGGGTATGTCTTTTACGGAGTTTTCCTATCAATTATTGCAGGGCTATGATTTCCTATGGTTATATCAAAATAAGCATTGCAAATTACAAATGGGCGGATCTGATCAATGGGGTAATATTACTACCGGTACAGAATTAATTCGTCGCCACACAGGCGGGGAAGCCTTTGCTTTAGTTTGTCCGCTGATTACCAAAGCCGATGGAGGTAAATTTGGCAAGACGGAAGACGGCAATGTTTGGTTGGATAAAAGATATACTTCACCCTATAAATTCTATCAGTTTTGGTTGAATGTGAGCGATGAAGATGCAGAGAAGTATATAAAAATCTTTACTTCTTTGGATAAAATCACCATTGAAAATTTAGTTGAAGAGCATAGTCAAGCTCCCCATTTACGGCAGTTACAAAGGCGTTTAGCTGAAGAAGTAACGGTAATGGTACATTCGCGTGAAGATTATGAAGCTGCAGTTGAAGCATCCAATATTTTATTTGGCAATGCCACTTCTGATGCACTGAAAAGAATAGATGAAGAAACTTTGTTGGCTGTTTTTGAGGGAGTTCCAAAGTTTACTGTTTCTGAACAACTATTTACAGATGGCGTTAAGGCCATAGATTTATTGACCGAACATGCAGCTGTTTTTCCTTCAAAGGGGGAAATGCGTAAATTAGTACAATCGGGTGGAGTCAGTTTGAATAAAGAAAAATTAGAAGACCAGGATACAATTATTGATAATAATTATCTGTTAAACAATAAATATCTTTTAGCCCAAAGAGGCAAGAAAAACTATTTCTTATTAATAATTGAATAAAATCACTCAAAATAATCTATTTATAAAAGCTCATTTGAAAAATCAAGTGAGTTTTTATATGTCCCATATGGGCAATTCGTAAAAATAAGGGTGCAAAAAGTAAAGATTTCATTTTTTACAGTAAAAAAATTTGCCAATAAGATAGTAAACTGATATTTTTGTTGACAGAATTTTTTTATTTTTTAATCTTGTTAATATTTAAATTTATGCTTCGTTTATTTCCATTGACCTTATCTCTAATTACATTATTTATTGTTTGCTCTTTTTTATCATTTAATTATATAAGGAGGAGACGCATGAGAATGCTTTTGACTGACAATGCAGGTGTTGACTCATTCAATTACAGTGACAAACAATTAGAGTCTATCGCCTGTCAGCTAACTGATATCTTGTGTAAGCAAAAAGTCTATACCAATCCGAACTTAACCATTACAGACATGGCTAACATGGTCGGTACGAATCGCACCTATGTTTCGTCATCCATAAATACCTTCTACAATCAGAACTTTTGTTCATATGTCAATCAATTTCGTTTAGAAGCTATGCGTACTTACTTATTAGAAGATCAAAAGATTTCCAATAAAGAGTTAGCCTCAAATGCAGGTTTCGGATCAGTTGACACCATGAAAAGGGTTGTAAAGCAGAAGACCGGATTATCTATAACCGATTGGAAAAGACAAGTGCATATTGAAAAAAGGGAGTAAAATGGGGCATTCCATACTTTCAATTGTAAAAACCTGATTATTATACTATTTTTGTATGCAAATTAAAGTGCATAGCAAATGAATATTTTATTACTTGGGGCCGGAGGACGTGAACATGCTTTGGCTTGGAAAATGGCTCAAAGTCCGAAACTATCCCAACTTTTTATTGCTCCCGGTAATCCGGGAACGGCTTCCATAGGTACTAATTTACCCATAGCGGCTGATGATTTTCAAGCTTTGAAATTAGCAGTCATTGAGCATAAAATTGACATGGTGATTGTCGGACCGGAAGATCCTTTGGTAAAAGGGGTGGTCGATTTTTTTGCTGAGGATGAAGCAGTGAAACATATACCGGTGATTGGTCCGGATAAATTCGGTGCTCAGTTGGAGGGAAGTAAAGACTTTTCTAAACAGTTTATGGTTCGTCATCAAATTCCAACTGCACAATACCTAAGTGCTAGTCCTGCCAATATTCAAGAGGGTATTGAATTTTTAAAGACTTTAAAACCACCCTATGTACTAAAAGCTGATGGTTTGGCTGCCGGTAAAGGGGTGTTGATTCTGGAAGACTTGGAGGAAAGCATTGCTGAATTGCAACAGATGTTGGATGGAAAATTTGGAAAAGCAAGCGAAGTGGTTGTAATTGAAGAGTTTTTATCAGGTATTGAATGTTCTGTATTTGTTATTACAGATGGCCGCGGTAACTATCAAATACTTCCTGAAGCAAAGGATTATAAGCGTATAGGCGAAGGTGATACCGGTCTGAATACCGGTGGCATGGGTGCCGTTTCTCCTGTGCCTTTTGCCGATAATGACTTTATGCAAAAAGTAGAAGAGCGCATTATAAAACCTACGGTTAATGGTTTATATCAAGAAAAAATTAACTATAAAGGTTTTATTTTCTTTGGTTTGATAAAAGTCAATGAAGAGCCCTATGTGATTGAATACAATGCCCGTATGGGTGATCCGGAAACGGAGGTGGTGATGCTCAGATTAAAATCTGATTTGGTGGATTTATTGGAAGCTGTGGCAGAAGGTAATTTGAATGAACAAATAGTAACAATTGATGATAGAACTGCGGTTACGGTGATGCTTGTCTCCGGTGGTTATCCCGAAGCCTTTGAAAAAGGAAAGCTGATTTCCAAGCTTGAAAAAGTTGAAAACAGTATAGTTTTTCATGCAGGAACAGCCATCAAAGATGGAGAACTTGTGACTTCCGGTGGACGCGTTATAGCTATTAGCTCCTATGGCGATAACCAAGATGAAGCATTGTCTAAATCCTTTGCAAATGCTCAATTAATTGATTTTGACGATAAATACTACCGTAGGGATATTGGGTTTGATTTATAGAAAACTGTATTGAATATAAAGATAAATGGCAAAAATATTAATCATAGATGATGAAAGAAGTATCCGCAACGCCATGAAGGATATTTTGGAGTTTGAAAAGCATCAGGTGGTGTTGGCTGAGGATGGTAAGCAAGGATTGGAAATAGCAAGCAACCAATTGTTTGATATTATTTTCTCAGATATTAAAATGCCTGAAATGGATGGTATTGAATTGCTGACTGAGCTGATGAACAAAGGTATTGAAGCTCAAATCATCATGATTTCCGGTCATGGCAATATAGAAACTGCCGTGGAATGTATCAAGAAAGGAGCCTATGATTTTATTGAGAAACCTATAGACCTCAACCGTTTGTTGATTACTGTCCGCAACGCTTTGGATAAAAGTACTTTGGTGACTGAAACCAAACAACTGAAAAGAAAAGTGGCAGGTAAAAGTCAAATGATAGGTGAATCTGAAGCCATTGAGAAAGTCCGAGAGATGATAGAAAAAGTAGCTCCCACAGATGCAAGGGTAATGATAACCGGTGCCAATGGTTCCGGAAAAGAGGTAGTTGCTCGTTTATTATATGAAAAAAGTAATCGTTCTGCTGCTCCTTTCGTAGAAGTGAATTGTGCAGCTATCCCTTCTGAATTGATTGAAAGTGAACTTTTCGGTCATGAAAAAGGTTCTTTTACATCAGCTGTTAAACAACGCATTGGGAAGTTTGAGCAAGCTGATGGGGGTACTATTTTCTTAGATGAAATTGGCGATATGAGCTTGTCGGCACAGACCAAGGTGCTACGCGTATTGCAAGAGAACAAACTCAGTCGTGTAGGTAGTGATAAGAATATCCAAGTGGATGTCAGGGTGTTTGCTGCAACCAACAAAAACTTGCAAGAGGAAATTGCCAAAGGTAATTTTAGGGAAGATTTATTTCATCGTTTGAATGTGATTCCCATACATGTCCCTAATTTAGAGGAACGCAAGGAGGATATCCCTTTATTGGTTGATTATTTTTTAGAACAAATCTGTAAAGAACAAGGCATTCAAATAAAAACTATGGATAAAGCCGCAATCAATACGCTTACGCAAAGGCAGTGGAATGGCAATATCAGAGAACTTAGGAATGTGGTAGAACGTTTGATTATTCTGGGTGCTAACCCCATTACGAAAGAGGATGTGAAACAATTTGCTTGAATTATTGAATAATATAGACAATCAAAAAATAGATATCATGTTAGCTTTGAACCAACTTAAAATAGCTATTTGTAGCGATCATGCCGGTTACGAACTTAAAACGGCAATCATTGAATACTTACAGTCCAAACAGGTTTTGGAATTGAAAGATTTTGGGGCATACAGTGCTGAAAGTTCTGATTATCCCGACTTTGCACATCCTATGGCTGAGGCGGTTGAAAGTAAAGCCTACGATTTTGGCATCTCTATTTGCGGCAGTGGTAATGGTATCAGCATGACGGTCAACAAACATACAGGCATTCGTGCTGCTTTGTGTTGGACAGCCGAGATTGCTCGTTTGGCACGCTTACATAATGATGCGAATGTGCTATCCTTACCTGCTCGTTTCGTAAGTGAAGCAGAGGCAAAAGCTATGATAGATGCGTTTTTCTCCACCGATTTTGAAGGGGGCAGACATCAAAGAAGAATAGATAAAATCCCATATTAATGCAAAGAACTGAAATATCATCCTTGGGGGAGTTTGGACTTATCAAACACCTAACTAAAAAATTTAAAATCAAAAATCCATCTACTGTAGTTGGAGTAGGTGATGATGCAGCTGTGCTTGATTATCAATACAATAAGCAAGACAATAAGCAAGATAACAAGCAAGACAAACAAGTGCTAGTAACCACCGACTTATTATTGGAAGGCATACATTTCGACTTGGTATATACGCCTTTGAAACATTTGGGATATAAAGCTGCAGTAGTGAATTTTTCAGATATTTATGCCATGAACGGGCATCCCAAACAAATCACTGTGGCATTGGGGATTTCTCAAAGATTTTCTGTGGAAGATTTGACAGCGATATATGAAGGAATAGCATTGGCTTGTGAGCATTACGGCGTTGATTTGATAGGAGGAGATACGACGGCATCGTTGACAGGTTTAACCATTAGCATCACCTGTATAGGAGAGGGTGCAAAAGGTAAAATTGTCTATCGCAATGGAGCCAAAAACAACGATTTAATCTGCGTTAGCGGCGATTTAGGTTCGGCCTATATGGGCTTGCAATTATTGGAAAGGGAAAAGATAGTTTTTGAAGCCGATGCAGCAACGCAACCTGATTTTGAAGGCAAGGATTATATATTGCAAAGGCAATTAAAACCGGAAGCGCGCAAAGACATCATAGAAGCATTGGCTGAAAAGGATATTTTGCCTACAGCCATGATGGATATTTCAGATGGATTATCGTCTGAATTGATGCATATTTGTTCGCAAAGCAATACCGGCTGTAGGATTTATGAAGATAAACTGCCAATTAATATCCAAGCGGCTATCATGGCTGAGGAGTTGAATATCAGCATAGTTACGGCTGCATTAAATGGTGGTGAAGATTATGAATTACTCTTTACAGTGGCTATAGAAGATTATGACAAGGTGGTGAGCATGGAGGGCATAGGCATAGTTGGGCATATGACCAAGCCTGAACTTGGACTTAATCTTATTGGTCGTGAAGGGGAAGAAATTCAACTGCAAGCACAAGG
>CAYPYZ010000112.1:0-6570 GCA_964414805.1 uncultured Paludibacter sp. | reverse complement strand
CTTTTAAAGTAAAACCCTCAAATACATTTTGTGTTTGAGGGTTTTTTGATAGTAAGAAATTGGATAAATTGTTGACACTTAATCTATAGAACCTCCTATTATATCTAATAACTCATTGGTAATGGCTTGCTGACGTAACTTATTATAATGCAGTTTAATCTCATCCAATAACTCATCAGCATTGTCTGTGGCAGTCTGCATAGCCATCATACGCGCCGTATGCTCCGAAACATTGGAATCTAATAAAGCTAAATGCAAACGTATATTGATGATAGCAGGAATTAAATCCTTTAAAATAGCTTCCCTATCTGGTTCTATAATATAATAATCTTTGTGCGGGTCATCCTGAACAGTAGCACTATGAATAATGTCTCTAACCTTTAAATCCAATGGTAACAAAGTCCGCAACTCCAACACCTGCGATCCTTTACTCTTAGCATGATGGTAAATTAACTCTATCTTATCTACTTGTTTTTCAACAAACAATTGCTTCATTTGCATAGAAAGCCGTGCAATAGCCTCTTCTTCAGGGTTATCAATTATGCCATCTAAATACATAAATTCCGATGCTACTCTAAAACCCATTTTTAAAGTGGCTTGTGCAATTTTTTTTCCTATAGGGATAATCAAGATATTGTCCTTTCCTAATGTCTCATAATTTTGAACGACCTGCTCTAATTTTTTGGCAACATTAGTATTGAAACTTCCACAGAGATTTGAATTAGACGACAATACAACTAAAGCTACTTTCTTGAGTTCACGCTCTTCCGTAAAAGGATTTTGATAGGTTTTGCCATCATTTAGAACCACCTTGAGCATATCGTGCAGCGTATGGTAATAAGTATGCACGTGGCCTATCATTCGTTCAGTTTTGTGAAGCTTGGCCATAGAAACCATCTTCATTGCCGAAGTTATTTTTCGGGTTGACTGCACGGAATGTATCCTATCCTTTATCTCTTTAAGCGTAGCCATTATTCAGTAATACTCAAAATAACATTGGCTGCAAGCTCTTCAATTGTAGCCATTACTTCATCATCCAAATCATCATTACGCAAGGCTTGTAGGACGGTTTTTTTATGCAGACTTTCTAATCTGTTTAAGAATTCATATTTAAAACTATCTACCTTATGTAAATCTAAATCTTTCAATAAGCCTTTTGTTCCGCAATACAATAAAGCAATTTGTTTTTCCACCTCTAAAGGAGCGTGAACAGCTTGCACTAATAAACGTTCATTTTTCCTTCCTTTATCAATAGTCATGGCCGTCACTTTATCCAAATCACTACCGAATTTAGAGAAAGCCTCTAATTCCCTGAATTGTGCTTGATCAATTTTCATGGTACCTGCAATTTTCTTCATCGTTTTTACTTGGGCATTTCCACCAACGCGGGATACAGAGATTCCAACATCCACAGCCGGACGATTACCTCTAATAAAGGCATCTACATCTAAGAATATTTGACCATCCGTAATAGAAATAACATTGGTTGGAATGTAAGCAGACACGTCTCCTGCTTGGGTTTCAATGATGGGCAAAGCAGTTAAGGACCCCCCACCCTTCAGTTTACCACGTAGACTTTCAGGAACATCATTCATTTGCACAGCTACCTCTTGCTGATCAATGATTTTAGCAGCTCTTTCCAACAAACGAGAATGCAAATAAAATATATCTCCGGGATAAGCTTCCCTTCCGGAAGGACGGCGTAAAATAAGAGAAACTTCACGGTATGCTACGGCTTGTTTAGACAGGTCATCATACACCACCAAGGCATGCCTACCCGTATCACGGAAGTACTCGCCTATAGCTGCTCCTGCAAATGGTGCATAATACTGCATAGCTGCCGGATCAGAGGCATTGGCTGCCACAACAATAGTATAATCCAATGCTTTGTGTTTACGAAGGGTCTCAACTATAGATGCTACGGTTGAGCCTTTCTGACCAATGGCCACATATATACAATAAACAGGATCGCCTTCTTCAAAATTACGACGTTGATTGATAATCGTATCAACAGCAATACTGGTTTTACCCGTTTGTCGGTCGCCAATAATCAGCTCCCTTTGTCCACGACCAATAGGAATCATGGCATCTATTGCGGTAAGTCCGGTCTGCAAAGGTTGATTTACCGGCTGTCTGTAAATTACTCCCGGAGCTTTACGTTCAAAAGGCATTTCGTACAAATCACCTTTGATTTTACCTTTACCGTCTAAGGTTTCCCCTAAAGGATTGATAACCCTACCCAACATTTCGTCTCCTGCCATAATAGACGCAACCCTTTTAGTACGCATAGCTGTGTCGCCCTCTTTTATCTCGGAAGAAGAACCTAATAGCACTGCTCCTACATTATCATCCTCTAAATTCATAACAATAGCGTGCATGCCATTTTCAAACCTTAAAAGTTCATTTGCTTCGGCATTATGTAGTCCGTACAGGCGCACTACCCCATCCCCGACTTGCAGCACAGTGCCTATTTCATCGAATTTAGGATCAGTATCTATCCCCACTAATTGCTTACGAAGAATCTCAGAGACTTCACTTACATTTATTTTGTTTACCATATTAATTCGTGTTGCCGTTCAACATTTTTTCCTTCATTTTTTCTAATTGCTTAGATAGCGTGGCGTCCCAGCGTAAATGATTGACTTCAATTTGGAATCCACCTAAAATATCCGGGTTGACTTGCACATCCAATTCAACAGTACCACCAGTTTGCGACTCAATAAATTTCACAAATCGCTCTTTAGTTGCAGTGTCAATAGGAGATGCAATAGTGAGTTGCGTATGATTGATTTTATTATCCTCACGATACAAATCTATATACTTTAGCAGGATTTGTAGGAACAATGTCTCACGTTTATTTTTCAGCAATAAATCTATAAAAGTTTGCAGACTTTCACTCAGCTCCACACCTAAGATTTTTTTCATCAACTGCTTCTTTTGTGCAATTGGCAATTTCGGATTTCTGATAGCTTGATTAGCTTCTTTAACCTGAGTGAGCACTTTTACAATAAGTTTGGCTTCTTCATATACCGTCTCTGCGCTATAATTTTCATTAGCGAAATCCAACAAAGCCTTAGCATATCTCGATGGAATTAATCCAATGCTCATTATTGTAATAATTAATTTTTAAGATTCATTTCATCTATCAATTGATTGACAAATGCTTCTTGATCATCAGGTTTTGATAGATTTTTGCGTAAAAGTTTTTCTGCCACATCAAAGGATAAAAAGACTACTTCCTTGCGAATATCACGTATAGCATTTTTCTTTTCATTAGCAATTTGTTTACGTGCATCGGCAATAATTTCATCAGCTTCTCTTTCAGCTTTTTGATTGGCTTCTTTAATAATAGATTCGCGTGTTTCCATCGCTTCCGCCAAAATTTTGACTTGTTGTTTTTTGGTTTCCTCTAACAATCTTGCACCATCAGCTCTCACATTTTCAAGATCTTCAAAAGCTTCTTTTGCAGCCGTTAGTGAATCTTCTATAAATTGATTTCTCTTTTCAACGCCTTTTATGATAAAGGGAAAGCCATATTTAGAAAGAATAAAAACAACTATTCCGAAAGCGACAAGCATCCAGAAAACCAAACCTATTTCGGGTGTAAGTAATGACATGATGTGCTAAAATGAGAATTATAAAATAAAACCTGCAACAACAATGGCAAAGAGTGCAACCCCTTCAATAAGCGCTGCTGCGATAATCATACTGATACGTATATCGCCGGAAGCTTCCGGTTGGCGAGACATGCCTTCCATCGCGGAAGAGCCGATTTTACCAATACCCCATGCGGCAGCCATTACTGTAATTGCGATGGCGATTGCTTCACCCATAATACCGAAATTGGTAGTAGCTTGTAATAAAATGGATAATAACATAATTTTAATTTGTTTTGTTAGTAATTACTTTAATAATATAAATATAAAATTTAATTTTTCTTTTTCTCTACTTGAGGTTTTGCTCTGGCTGCATTGATAAATACAGCTGTGAAAACTGTAAAAACATAAGCCTGTATATAGGCTACCAAAATTTCTAGAAAACTGATAAACACCACCAAAAATATGGAAAATCCGGTTAGGGACGAATTAAGAGCCGATCCCATATGTGCCGTGACAAATATCAAACTGATAAGTCCTAAGACTATGGCGTGCCCTGACATGATATTGGCAAATAAACGAATCATCAATGCAAAGGGCTTGGTTATTAAACCTACAACTTCTATAACCATCATTATTGGTTTTAGCCATATAGGCACATCAGGCCAAAAAACGTCTTTATAATAGGTCTTTGTTCCCGTAAAATTGACTATCACAAAAGTAAATAATGCCAAAGTAAATGTAACTGCTATATTGCCTGTAACATTGGCACCACCAGGAAAAATGGGAATTAGTCCCAAAATATTATTGAAGAAAATAAAGAAAAATAATGCTAGTAGATAATATCTATATTTTTTATAATCTTCGCCTATAACCGGCTTTATAATATCATCATGTATAGATAAAACAAACATTTCTATAGCTCCAACTATACCTTTTTTCGGTCCCATTGGATCTCGTTTATAAGCTCTCGCAATGGCTAAAAATATAATAATCAGTAAGCATGAAGCAATTAACAAAGAAGCGGCATTTTTAGTAATAGAAAAATCTATAGGCCGAATTTGTTTACCATTAGCATCATCTTCAACTATTTTTCCTTTATATTGACCATCTTGACTGATATAAAATCCCTTATAGTGACTATCGCTTTGCTGAATTTTTTTTGATGAAAATAGATGGATACCGCTAGTTTTGCTATAAAGAATAACAGGCAATGATATGCTAATATCTTTATTGTTTATGGTGGCTATATGCCATTCATAACTATCAGCCAAATGCTCCAATATCAAAGCTTTAATGTCTAAGTGACCATCAGCTACTATACTATCAGTAGCAGAGTTTTTAGCCATTAGCTTTCCGGATAATGGTATAAGCATCACCAAAATCAAGCTAAAGTATATACAGTATTTAAGATGTTTTTTGGACATCATTTTTATATTTTTTCTCTATTTGCAGTATACTCCAGACCTCAAAAACTAGATATGCGAGATAAAAAATTGCAAAGGTCATTGCGAATCCTTTCCCATCATCAGGTTTGACCACATACCAGTATGAGGCAAAAAAAAGTATTCCTAATAAAATTTTCACAGAG
The DNA here is from genome assembly GCA_964414805.1 of uncultured Paludibacter sp. Lineage (GTDB taxonomy): Bacteria > Bacteroidota > Bacteroidia > Bacteroidales > Paludibacteraceae > Paludibacter. The sequence goes on along the minus strand of CAYPYZ010000112.1, from coordinate 1,383 downwards.
CGCACCAACATATATTTGTTAGCTCTTTTTCCTCCATTTTTTCCGTTGTTTTTAGTTATTAAACTAATTGAAATCACACCAACTATAAAGAAAAATATTGGTATACTTGCATAACAACTTATGGTCTCATGTTTTAAATATCCTACAATAAGGAAACATTGCAAAATACTTATAGTAGCAAGCATAAGAAACAGACTACTTATAAGTTTTGTTTTGATTTTTTTCATAAAGGTATTTTTCAAGGGTTTATACAAATTGTAATAGTATTAGCGACTTGCTTTACAAAGCCAGTATGAACATTCATACTTTTCTCTTCATCATCATTAGTTTTAAATTTAATGATGCCTTTGGTTAAATTAGAGATTATCGGAGCATGATTTTTAAGTATAGTAAATGAACCTTTTGCTCCGGGAACTGTAACTGATTTTACATTTCCTGAATATAAGCTTCGTTCTACTGTGATAATCTCAAGATGCATTTTTACTTATTGAGCTGTTTGTTCTAATAATATTTTACCTTTTGCAATAGCCTCATCTATGGTTCCTACATTTAGAAATGCCATTTCCGGAAGGTCGTCTAACTTTCCATCCAATATCATTTTAAATCCTCTGATAGTCTCTGCTATCGGTACCATCACGCCGGGCACACCGGTAAATTGTGCAGCCATATAGAAAGGTTGGGATAAAAATCTTTGCACCTTGCGGGCACGTCTTACTGTTATTTTATCTTCATCCGACAGTTCTTCCATACCGAGAATAGAAATAATATCTTGTAGCTCTTTATTTCTTTGCAAAATTTGTTTTACCCTTTGTGCTGTTTCATAATGCTCTGTCCCAAGTATTTCCGGTGTTAAAATACGGGAAGACGATTCTAAAGGATCAACGGAAGGGAAAATACCTAATTCGAAAATTTTCCTACTCAACACCGTAGTGGCATCCAAATGCGAGAAAGTTGTTGCCGGTGCCGGGTCAGTCAAGTCATCAGCAGGCACATAAATAGCTTGCACAGAAGTGATAGAGCCATATTTTGTAGAGGTAATTCTTTCTTGCATAGCTCCCATTTCTGTAGATAATGTTGGTTGATATCCTACGGCAGAAGGCATGCGTCCTAATAGGGCAGAAACTTCAGAGCCTGCTTGTGTAAAGCGGAAAATATTATCTATAAAAAACAGTATATCGTTACCACTTTTTTTGTTGGTATCTACCCCATCTCGGAAGGATTCAGCAACTGTCAATCCCGACAAAGCCGCAGAGGCCCTGGCTCCGGGAGGTTCATTCATTTGCCCGAACACCAAAGTAGCCTGTGATTTTTTTAATTCTTCGTAATCTACTTTCGATAAATCCCAATGCCCTGCTTCCATGCTTTTCTTAAACTCCTCACCAT
>CAYPYZ010000111.1:0-6665 GCA_964414805.1 uncultured Paludibacter sp. | reverse complement strand
AAAGTCTCTGAAGAGGCTTTCTATAAAGGAAAATTTTATATAGATGCTAAATCTATGGCATTAAAATCAGCCTTATTTAGCATAGATTTATCCAATTTGAAAAATGCTTCAAATCTGTTTATTAAGAAAAAACCACCTTTCGCGAAAATTGAGCCAACACAGGCGGATTACCGCATTGACTATATTGAGAAAGCAGGTAAATGGTATTATGCTTATGGACGAATTGAGCTTGACATGAAAATTAATTGGAGGAGAAAACTGTTCAACAGTCACTATTTTTCTGTTATTGAAATGGCAATTACAAACCATGAGGAAATGAATGACACTAATGCCATCAAACATCAGGAAAGGTTTCGCCGCAGTGCCGTCCTTACTGATCAAGCAGCAGGATTTGCGGATCCTGATTTTTGGGGATCCTTTAATTTAATTGAACCAGATAAGCCCATTGAAACGGCTATAAAGAAAATCAATAAGCAAATAGAAAAATTATAAAATTGCCTTCAAGTAGCTGTGAAAGTTGTATAGCATTCCCATCTGTAGTTTTCGAATTTTTCTGCTAAAACAATAATTGGTCGTAGGTTGTTGTTATCTTATTGTTAGATTGTTGTTGGATTACTGCAAGTACTGCATTTCCCTGCATAAGCAAATCTAAAGTGAATGTCAATTCTTGGATTCGCAGTATAAGTTTTTATTTATTAAATTTGCAGTCGCTTAATTAAAAATATGTCAGACGAATTATTACAAGAAGTCACGGAAAGTGAATATAAGTACGGTTTTACAACCGATGTAGAAACAGAGATTATACCGCCGGGTTTGGATGAGGATGTTATCAGATTGATTTCTTCCAAAAAAAACGAACCGGAGTGGTTGCTCGAGTTTAGATTGAAATCCTTCCGCCAATGGCAAAAGATGAAGATGCCTAATTGGGCTCATTTGAATATACCTGAAATTGATTTTCAAGCTATATCTTATTTTGCAGCGCCTAAGAAGAGTAATATCACCTCTTTAGATGAAGTTGATCCGGAAATTTTGGATACTTTTGAAAAGTTAGGTATTCCTTTGGAAGAGCAAAAACTATTGTCAGGAATAGCTGTAGATGCTGTGATAGACTCGGTTTCAGTCAAGACTACTTTCAAGGATACCTTAGCAGAAAAAGGTATTATTTTTTGTTCTTTCAGTGAAGCTGTTCAGGAGCATCCGGATTTGGTGAAGAAGTATTTAGGTACTGTTGTTCCTGCCGGAGATAATTATTTTGCAGCTTTAAATAGTGCGGTTTTCAGTGATGGCTCTTTTGCATACATCCCGAAAGGAGTGCGTTGCCCGATGGAGCTTTCCACCTATTTCCGTATCAATGCAGCGAATACCGGACAGTTTGAACGTACGCTCATCATTGCTGATGATGATAGCTATGTGTCCTATTTGGAAGGTTGTACAGCTCCTCAACGTGATGAAAATCAATTGCATGCTGCTATAGTTGAAATTATTGCCATGGATCGTGCAGAAGTCAAGTATTCTACTGTGCAGAATTGGTTCCCGGGTGATAAAGACGGCAATGGTGGGGTGTATAATTTTGTTACGAAAAGAGGACTTTGCAAAGGTAAAGCGTCACATATTTCTTGGACGCAAGTGGAGACAGGCTCAGCCATTACTTGGAAATATCCATCTTGTATTTTAATGGGAGATGATTCTACCGGAGAGTTTTATTCTGTTGCGGTAACCAATCATTTCCAACAAGCAGATACGGGTACTAAAATGATACATCTTGGAAAAAATACCGGTTCACGCATTATCTCGAAAGGTATTTCTGCCGGTTTTAGCCAAAATATCTATAGGGGTTTGGTACGTATAGGTGCCAATGCCGAAGAAGCCCGTAATTTTTCACAATGTGATAGTATGTTGTTGGGAGATAAATGTGGTGCACATACATTTCCCTATATGGAATTAAATAATGATACGGCCATAGTTGAACATGAGGCTACCACTTCCAAAATATCTGAAGATCAAATTTTCTATTGTAATCAACGGGGTATTTCTACTGAAGATGCTGTAGGATTGATAGTTAACGGTTATGCTAAGGAGGTAATGGACAAATTGCCTATGGAGTTTGCTGTGGAAGCAAAGAAATTATTACAGATAACTTTAGAAGGTTCTGTTGGATAAAAATCAATACAATATATGTTAGAAATTAAAAATTTACATGCCTCTGTTAATGGCAAAGAGATATTAAAAGGATTGTCTCTGACGGTTAAACCCGGTGAGACACACGCTATTATGGGTCCGAATGGTTCTGGTAAATCTACCTTGGCTTCGGTTATTGTAGGTAATCCTGTGTTTGAGGTGACTAAAGGAACTATCCATTTTGAAGGAAAAGACCTGATGGAATTGGAACCGGAGGAGCGCGCCAATGAAGGTGTGTTTTTGAGTTTTCAATATCCGGTTGAAATACCCGGTGTGAGCATGGTTAACTTCCTGCGTACTGCTATCAACGAACAGCGAAAATATAAGGAACTGCCAGCTATGACAGCCTCCGATTTTTTGCGTTATATGCGTGAGAAAAAAGCATTGATTGACATGGATAATCAATTGACTAACCGTTCGGTGAATGAAGGTTTCTCAGGTGGAGAGAAGAAGAAAAATGAAATTTTCCAAATGGCTATGTTGGAACCTAAGTTAGCCATTTTGGATGAGACAGATTCCGGATTGGATATAGATGCTTTGCGCGTAGTGGCGCATGGTGTGAATAAATTGAAAACACCTGAAAATTCTACTGTTTTAATTACGCACTATCAGCGCTTATTAGAGTATATAGTTCCTGATTTTGTACATGTTTTACATGATGGAAAAATAGTAAAATCAGGTGGTAAAGAATTGGCTTTGGAATTAGAAGCCAAGGGGTATGATTGGTTGAGATAGCCTATATAACAGCTATCTAACTATATAATAAACAGTATTTTCATGGAAAAACAATACATAGAATTATATAAAGCCAACCACGAACTTATCAAGGAGCATGCAGCGCCTATCACAAACGTGTCGCGCGATGATGCCATGGCTAAGTTTGAACGTTTAGGCTTTCCTACAACTAAGCATGAGGATTATTTGTACACGAATTTAAAGCCCATATTTTCAGCTGATTATGGTTTGAATTTTAAGCGTTTAGATTTTCCTGTTGATCCTTATAAAACCTTCCAATGCGATGTTCCTGAAATTCATGGCTATCAGTATTTTGTTGTGAATGATGGTTTCTATCCTCCTAAGGAAAATGCCAATGGCAACTTGCCTGAAGGTGTTATTATTTGTGGGTTGAAAGAAGCTTCTGAACGTTATCCTGAGTTGGTTGCTCAATATTATGGTAAACTTACTTCCCAAAAGGAAGATGCTTTAATAGCTTTTAATGAGGCATTTGCGCAAGATGGCTTCTTTATGTATGTGCCGCAAAACGTACAAATGGATAAGCCTGTGCAGCTGATTAATATCATGCGTTCTGATGTGGATTTGATGGCAAATTCTCGTAATTTAATCATTATTGAGAGGGGTGCAAAAGCACAATTGTTAGTTTGCGAACATGCCATGGACGATTTGCACTTTGTTGCGAATAGGGTTTCTGAAGTATTTGTTGCAGAAAATGCGATATATGAAGATTATAAATTGGAGAATACGCATAGTAAGACTTTCAATTTTGCCACTGTCTTGATAGATCAACAGGAGTCATCAGATACCTTGACCAATCTCATCACATTGAATAATGGCTTGACACGCAATAATATTGAAATTGCGATGAATGGTGAGGATTGCAAAACCGAGCTTTGTGGTATGATGGTGGGCGGTAACGAGCAACAGATTGATAACCAGACGATGATTTTGCATAATAAACCTAATTCATTGTCTGATGAGCTGTTTAAGTATATCTTGGACGACAAGGCTAAGGGTGCTTTTACAGGACGTATTTTTGTGGAAAAGGATGCCCAAAAGACATTAGCCTATCAGTTGAATCGCAATATTTTATTGAGTAAGACGGCTAAAGTACGTTCGCGTCCGCAATTAGAAATTTATGCGGATGATGTTAAATGTTCGCATGGAGCTACTACCGGTCACATTGATGAACAAGCCCTTTTCTATATGCGGTCGCGCGGAATTTCGTTGGAGGAAGCACGGCTGTTATTGATGTATGCCTTTACAGCAGATGTTATTGATAATATACGCATCCCGACTTTAGCAGATAGAATGAAATTTTTAGTTGAGCAAAGATTAAGGGGTGAGTTGGGTATGCATGATGGATGCTCGCTTTGTATGCACTAAAATGATGGTGAAATTTTGAGTTAAATTACCCTATAAATTAAACAGTCCCGATATGTCAATCATATCGGGACTGCTTTTTAGTAAGAAAAGAATAAAAACTTATACTCTTGGTCTGGCTTCTTTTAGCACCATTGTACGGCCGTCTAATTCAGCACCGTTCAATTCTTCAATAGCTTTTGCAGCTGAAGCATCATCCATTTCAACAAAAGCGAAGCCTTTAGATTTGTTTGTTTCTCTGTCTTTAATGATTTTGCAAGATACAACTTCGCCATATTCGGCCATTACTTCTTGTAAATCGTCTTCACGGACTCTGTAACTTAAGTTACCTACATAAATGTTCATAAAAAAAATAATAAAAATAAATAAATAAAAAACTTTTAAGAACAGCATAAAAAACGAGTTGGGTAAAAATGAAAGCCTGTCCAAAAAAGGTAAGGAGTCCGCAATAACCAAATGCGAATAATTTACGCAAAATTCTCGGCACAAAGAAAATCAAATTATTTTAGATGTGCAAAAAAAATGTAAAATATTTTAAAGCCTTGCTTGTTTTAGTCTAATATTCTGATAATCAGGGGCGAGTTTGACCCTCTCCTTTGATAATCCACTTGTAAGAACACAGCTCTTCCAATGCCATAGGTCCACGAGCATGTAATTTCTGGGTGCTAATGCCTATTTCTGCCCCTAATCCAAACTGTGCTCCATCAGTAAATGCTGTGGAAACATTGGTATAAATACAGGCTGCATCCACCATTTTATCAAAATAAGCTATGTTTTTTTCATTTTCACTGATGATACATTCACTATGTTTGGAGCTGTGCAATGCAATATTATCTATCGCTTCCTCAATGGAATCTACAGTTTTAATGGACATTTTATAATCTAAAAACTCAGTGCCAAAACTGCTTTCATCGGCTTTTTCTAAATAAGGATACTGACCTTGCAGAACTTCATAGGCTCGCTCATCTGCATAGATAAGTACATTTTTCTGACTCAAATCATGGCATAATGCCGGAAGTTCATTGATTCTTTTGCTGTGAATTACCAAGCAATCCAATGCGTTACAAATACTTACACGCCTGGTTTTAGCATTGAAAATGATAGGCTTGCCTTTATCAAAATCAGCAAATTCATCAAAATAGGTATGGCAAATGCCGGCACCGGTTTCTATCACCGGAATTTTAGAATTATTACGCACGAAGTCAATCAAACCCTTGCCACCTCTTGGAATAATCATATCCACATATCCTACTGCATTGAGTAAATCGGCCGTAGCCTCTCTGCCGGCCGGCAATAAACTCACTATATGCTCATCTAAATTATGTTTGATTAAAACTTCTTTTATTAGGCTAACTATGGCTGTATTGGAAGTATGAGCATCAGTTCCGCCCTTGAGAACACAGGCATTGCCGGATTTCAAACATAAAGAAAACACATCAAAACTTACATTAGGACGTGCTTCGTAGATAATGCCGATAACGCCAAAAGGCACAGAAATCTTGGATATTTTCATACCATTGGGGCGTTCGGTTTCCATCTTTATTTTTCCTAAAGGAGAAGGTAAATTAGCTACATTACGTATATCGGATGCAATGCCTTCCATCCTCTCTTTAGTTAATAAAAGTCTGTCGTATAAAGGATTTGAACGCTCCATCTTGGATAAATCTTCGGCATTTGCCTCTAAGATATAATCCGTGCGCTCAATAGCTAAATCAGCCAAATCTATTAATACTTGATTGATGGTTTTGTCATCTATCAAATTCAAACTACGTGATGCTTGTACAGCATTGCTTTGCCAAGTTTTCATATCTTTTATTTTTATACCCAAACTGTGCTTAAAGCAGTATGGGGTAGTATTATTACCTATTCTATATATAAATAATCACAGTGGATGACAGGTTTTTGGTTTTTTAAACCCATCAGTTCGCGGGCTTTTTTACTGTTATATTGCACTTTACCTATGCCTATTTGTATGCCCTTTTCATCGACTATAGTCACTATATCATCCTTATCAAATTCGCCTTTTACGGAAGTAATGCCGATGGGTAGCAGACTTACAGATTTTTCACCCAAGAGTGCTTTGCTGGCATTGGCATCAACAACTATCTGTCCTTTGACAAAGTCTTCGCTGTGGGCTATCCATTTTTTTACAGAAGATACTGTGTCTGTGGAAGCTACGAACTTCGTGCAAACCACCTTTTCTTGCTTATCCATCAAACGCAATAGGATATTTATTTGTTTACCATTAGCAATATAAACATCTATCCCTTCATCAGCTATTTTTCTGGCAATAGTGGCCTTAGTACCCATGCCACCTCTTCCAAAAGAGGATTTTGACTTTTGAATATAGGGATCAATATCATCTTTTT
>CAYPYZ010000110.1:0-6674 GCA_964414805.1 uncultured Paludibacter sp. | reverse complement strand
GAATCCATTGAGATGTTTAAGTCGGTAGGTGTCCTTTCAGAAAAAGAATTGCATGCCCGTAACGAAGTAAAATGGGATATTTATGCTAAGAAAATTCAGATTGAAGCCCGTGTTTTAGGGGATTTATGTATGAATCACATCATTCCGGTAGTGACCAAATACCAATCGCAATTATTGGATAATGTAGTGAAAATCTACCAAGTTTATCCTGCCAAGCAAGCAGAAAAACTTTCCGCTATGAATAAGGCCTTGATAGAAGAAATTTCCGAAAGGATAAGCACTATCAAAGACCAAGTAGACGGCATGATTAAAGCGCGTAAAGCAGCCAATAAATTTGAAACAGAATACGAGAAAGCCAAGGCATATCAAAATACCGTTTTCCCTTATTTAGATGCTATCCGCTACGAAGTGGACAAATTAGAATTGATAGTGGATAACGAAATTTGGACTTTGCCAAAATATAGGGAATTATTGTTTATACGGTAATGCTATAGCTTAATTCCCTATAATATATCAGCTTTAAATTAGTCTTGCTTCCTCCAATATAGCCTGCATTTCTTCTTGTACCTTTTGAGCTTCTTGCTTCGCTGCTACCGCGAAATCTTGTCCAGAAGATGCGTAAATAATCTGGCGTGATGAGTTTACTAATAATCCGCAAGTGCTGTTTAAACCGTATTTAGCAACTTCTTGCAAACTACCACCTTGCGCTCCAACACCTGGTACCAATAGAAAATGTTCGGGTACTATTTTACGTATTTCCAACAACATATTTGCTTGCGTAGCACCTACTACATACATCATTTCATTACTATTACCCCATTGTTGAGAGGTTTTTAGCACTTGTTCAAATAGCTTATCACCCGTATTTTTATCTTCCAAAAACTGAAAATCAAAAGCACCTTTATTAGAAGTTAAAGCCAATAAAATCACCCATTTATTTTCATAAGATAAGAAGGGACTAACAGAATCTTCACCCATATAAGGAGCTACAGTTACAGCATCAAAATCCATAGCCTCAAAGAAAGTCCGTGCATACATCGCCGAAGTATTACCTATATCACCACGCTTTGCATCAGCTATAATAAATTGCTCAGGATAATTTTGACGAATATAGGCGACTGTCTGTTCCAATACCTCCCATCCTTGTAGCCCAAGACTTTCATAAAAAGCAAGATTAGGCTTATAAGCTACGCAATAATCAGCAGTAGCATCTACTATGGCTTGGTTGAATTTAAAAACGCTTTGTATATCATTCTTATCAAAGAAATATGGGATTTTCTGAATATCCGTATCCAATCCTACACAAAGGAAAGATTCTTTTATTTTAATTTGTTCAAATAATGCTTCTTTATTCATATACTATTTGTAATACAATTATTTACAATTTACGATCTATTATTTACGATTTACCTTTTGCTTTTATCTTTTGCATAGGGTCAAATTTAACTAATACAGGATAATTAAACTTCACTTGCTTTGAGTCGTTCTGCGTTCTCTGCTATGGTTAGTTCGTCTATGATAGTTTGTATCTCACCATTCATAAAAGCAGCAAGATTATACATGGTGAAGTTAATACGATGATCAGTAACGCGTCCTTGTGGAAAATTATAAGTACGAATTTTTGCGGAGCGGTCGCCGGTAGAAACCATAGTTTTACGTTTTGAACCTATCTCATCCAAATACTTTTGATGTTCGATGGCATAGATACGTGAACGCAATTCTTTCATGGCTTTCGCCTTGTTTTTATGTTGGGATTTTTCATCTTGGCATTGCACGATGATGCCTGTCGGGATATGCGTTAGACGAATAGCTGAATAGGTAGTATTCACGGATTGTCCGCCTGGACCGGAAGAACAATAAGTATCTACACGAATGTCGGATTCTTTCAATTCAATATCAAATTCTTCAGCTTCAGGAAGTACTGCCACTGTAGAAGCAGAGGTATGTACACGCCCTTGCGTTTCTGTTTGGGGAACGCGTTGCACCCTGTGAACACCGGATTCATATTTCAAAGTACCATAGACTTTTTGTCCGGAAACTGTAAAAATGACCTCTTTATATCCGCCGGAAGTACCTTCAGAAATATGGGTAATCTCAACTTTCCATCCTTTGATTTCACAAAATCGGTGGTACATTTTGAACAAATCACCGGCAAAAATAGCTGCTTCGTCACCGCCTGTTCCACCTCGAATTTCAATAATAGCATTTTTATCATCTTCAGGATCTGCCGGAATTAACAATAATTTAATGGCATCTTCCATCTCCGCTATCCTTGGTTCGATTTCATCAAATTCCATTTTGGCCATCTCACGCAATTCAGGATCTGTTTCATTTTCTATCAATTGTTTTGCCTCTGCAAAGTGAGATAAAGCCAATTTATAATCATTATAGGCCACAACAATTTCACCTAAATCATGATATTCCTTATTCAACTGCACATAGCGCTTCTGATCACTGATTATTTCCGGATCAGCAATCTGCTCTGATATCTCATCATATTTCAGCTTTATTGATTCTAATTTTTCAAGTAAGGGGGTAGTTGCAACTGCCATAAAAATTATATAATTTAAAACTTATTGATTCAAATACTTTTCCTGCAAACCCACAGCATAAGCGATGCAAGCAGGATTATCTTTATCTATTAACTTGGGATCAAGCTTGGGTATTTTCAACCGCATGCCCGGCTCTATCTTAGCCGGTGTTGGTAGCACATCACGATTAGCTTCATAGATATATACCCAAAATTCAATAGCACCATAGTGCCGTTCGGCTATTCTCGTCAACCTACTTCCTTGAATCACCTCCTCCGTTGCGATAAACTCATTATAAGTACGGGTTTGTTCGAATATGCTTGTTTGAACTGCTGCTGAAGCTCGTTGTTCTACAGGCATTTCAGCTTCTGAAACATCGGTTATCCCTACATTTTCTTCAAGCATTACGGCCTCATCCTCATCTGGAATATCTATAACAGTAGTAGTACTTGGTCTGTTTTTATAAAAATCTATAAACGCTCCAATAGCACTAAAAACCTTCAGATGAAAAGCCAAACTTAAAAGCAATGCCAAAGCTAAAACAATTATCAGAGATAAGTATAAAGTTTTACCTTTTGCAGGCTTTTTTGTATCTTTTGCATAGGTGGACTCATCTGCAATGTATTCTTCTCTCACTTCCTTGATGGGTCGATTATCACCTTTCAATTTAATTTTAAAAACCATCCTGTCACCACTCATATCTTCGGCTTTACTTTGCGTAGAAACGCGTGTGGTTGGAGTCGGGGACTCTGGCATAGGTGCTACAACAGGCGTAGGTGCAACTGGTGCCGGTATTGGTGTTGGCGCTGGCGTAGGTGCTGGTGCTGCCGTAGGTATTGGTTTTGGTGCTGTTGGTTTTGGTGCTGGCACTGGCGCGGGTGTTGGAACTGGTGTTGGAACTGGTGTTGGCGCGGGCATTGGTACTGGCGTTGGCATAGGTAGTTCCTCAACAGGTGTAGGTGGAACTGCCGGAGTAGGTTGTACCACAGGAGTAGGTTGTACCACAGGAGGTGAAACTATAGCTTGAGCAGGTGGAGTAGCCATCACCTGAGGAGCAGGAGCTGGTATTTCAACCGCAGGAGTAGGTGCTGTTTGCTTTTTTTCTACAACAACCTCCCTCATTGCTTCCTCAATAATAGCTTGAATTCTTACATGATAAGGGATTTCCTGCTCCTCTTCTATTGCAATTTCTTCTTCAACAACTTCTTCCTGACTAACTTCTCCTGAATCCTCAAATTCTTCAGATTTTTCAAGTTCTTCAGGTATGTCAATTTCTTCAGGCATTTCCACCAAATCTTCAGATTTTTCAGTAGTATCTTCCACTTTTAAAGCATTGATTTCAGAAAGTATGTCTTTAATTTCCAATACCTGATCATTCAACAATTGCATGGAATTATCTGTTTCTTCAAGCTCTTTTTCTGTATGTTTTACCTTTTGCGCACTTTTTTCATCAGCATCAGCTTCCATCACATCCAATTCAACAGCCTCTAAATGTGCATAAGGTTCATTGGCTAATTCCCTCAATTCGGTATCAGCGGTAAATACAACCCTATGATAGCCATCTATAATTATTTCCTCACCGGTATTGACATCCACGCTTTTACGTTCTGCATTCCATTTTAAACGGAAAGTACCTAAACCATTTATCCTTACATGGTCTTTCTGCATCAAGGCTTCTTCAATGGTGCCAATAAAAATCTTGATAAATTCTGCCGCATCAGCCTTACTCAAAGATTGTTGCTGTGCCAACAGTTCTATTAATTCTGGTATATTAATTTTACTCATGACTCAGTTATATCTTTAAGTTTAGTCTTCAATGTTCTACTTTGTTTAAAAACTACCGTCTGCTTAGGCGGAATTAACATACGTATTTGTGTAGCTGGATGAACCGTAATTCGTTCTTCGTTTTTTTTCAATTCTAAAACACCAAAACCTTGGAAATTCACAGTATTATCCGACAAAATTTCAGTCTTTAAAATTTCGATAAAACTACTCATCAACACTTCAGTATCTTTCTGAGTTTGTTTTAGTTGTTTGGCTACACTTGCAATTAAATCTTTGTGTGTCATCATTATATAGATTATGTGTTTAACTCACCAAATATACTCAATTACTATCGATAAAATCGGCATATAAATCAAAATCATCTGCAGATTCAATTTTTACATGATAAAACTCACCCACATTGATGTCTTTTGCATGAGCCGGTATCAATACTTCAGGATCAACTTCCGGAGAATCAAATTCTGTTCTCCCAATATAAAACTCACCTTCTTTTCTATCAATGATTACTTTTACCTTTTGCCCTATCTTCTTTTGATTGATAGTGGACGACACCTCTTGTTGTAAAGCCATGACAGCGTCCATTCTTGATTGCTTTACTTTCATGGGTATTTCATCTTGATAATGCTTGTGTGCAAAGGTACTTTCTTCATGGGAATAAATAAAAGCACCCATACGTTCAAACTGTGCAAAACGTAAAAAATCAAGCATTTCGTCAAAATCTGACGCTGTTTCACCCGGATGACCAACCATCATAGTCGTACGAAGATGAATGCCCGGAACCTCTTCCCTGATACGTTGTACCAAATCATAAGTCTGTTGCTTTGAGAAATTCCTACGCATTTTCTGCAACATATTATCACTGATATGTTGTAAGGCAATGTCTAAGTAATTACATATATTTTCCCTCTCTTTCATCACTTTCAATACCTCAAACGGGAAATGTGCAGGGTATGCATAATGTAAACGTAACCATTCTACACCCGGAATGTCCGATAATCGTAATAAAAGTTCTGGTAGTTTTTGTGTCTTATATCTGTCTACACCGTAATAGGATAAATCCTGCGCAATCAATTGAAATTCCTTGACACCCTTATTCACTAACCATTTCACCTCTGTTTCCAAATCTTCTATTGACTTTGACTTATGCTTACCGGTTATCAAAGGAATGGCACAAAACGAACAAGTGCGATTGCATCCTTCAGAAATTTTCAAATAAGCATAATGTGGAGGGGTGGTTAAAGACCGTTCAAAACGTAAATCCGCTCTATATTCAGCACCTATATCAGTAAGTATCTCATTATAATTAAACTTGCCATAATACTTATCAACTTCCGGAATTTCTTGTTGCAGTTCTGTCAGATACCGCTCTGACAAACATCCCATCACAAACAATTTTTCTATTTTATTTTGCTCTTTCAGCGAAGCTAATTGTAAAATAGTATGGATACTCTCTTCTTTAGCATCACCTATAAAACCGCAGGTGTTGACGATTGCGATTTCTCCGGAAGGATAGGCATCATCATGTGCAACTTCATAACCCAATGCCTGAAATTGACGTATAAGCTGCTCTGAATCAACCAAGTTTTTAGAACAACCCAAGCTTATAATATCTACCCTTTTCTTATTCATGATTCAAACAATGAACTAACGAAGGCTTCTTTATCAAAAATCTGTAGATCATCTATACCCTCCCCTACACCTATGTATTTTACAGGAATTTTAAACTGATCTGAAATACCTAAAACTACTCCACCTTTGGCAGTACCATCTAATTTAGTTATTGCTAAGGCATTAACTTCTGTAGCTTTCGTAAATTGTTTGGCTTGTTCAAAGGCATTCTGTCCGGTTGAACCGTCCAAAACCAACAAAATCTCATGGGGAGCGCCCGGAACGACCTTCTGCATTACATTGCGTATTTTTGTTAGTTCATTCATCAGGTTGATTTTATTATGCAAACGACCGGCGGTGTCGACAATCACAACATCAGCTTGATTTGCTTTGGCAGCAGAAACGGCATCAAAAGCAACAGATGCCGGATCGGAACCCATTTTTTGCTTGATAACAGGAGCATCTACACGTTCGCCCCAAATCACCAATTGATCTATGGCCGCAGCTCTAAATGTGTCAGCCGCACCAAGATACACAGTCTTTCCTGCCTGCTTAAACTGATGCGCCAATTTCCCAATGGTGGTAGTTTTACCTACACCATTCACCCCAACAACCATTATCACATAAGGTTTGTCCTCTGGAAGATTAGCAAAATCAGTTTGAATATCTGAATTGTTTTCAGCTAATAAGTTGGCTATTTCTTCTTTTAATAAAGTATTAAATTCAGCAATATTGACATATTTATCTTTG
>CAYPYZ010000109.1:0-6704 GCA_964414805.1 uncultured Paludibacter sp. | reverse complement strand
ATGACTTTTTCGAGGGCTTCAGTATCCCCAATTGCTCTGAGACCCTTTTGCAAAAATCCACTTCTACCTCCAATCGGCCGATTTTTTCATATAAGGCCTTTTCACGTTTTATTACCTCTTCATCCGGAGCTTTGGTGGAAAAGATTTCTGAACCACGGGAAATGAATTCACGCTTCCAATTCGAAATCATTTGAGGATGCACTTCAAACCGTTTGGCCAGTTCGCTCAATGTCTCCTGTTCTTTGATTGCCTCTATAGCCACCTGGGCTTTGAAGGCTGCACTGTGTTTCTTTCTTGTCTTTGACATAATGGGTAAATTTAAGTGTTTTTGTTAAACTTATCCGGTGGTCTGAATTTACGGGAGTATTATAATTTGCCGCATTGGCTTTGTGTGTTGTGACAAATACACACCAAGCTAAAACTGGACAGCAAAAGCCATAGTTTATGCTTACAGTTTTTTCCACAACTCTCCAAGTATCATCTGGACGGCAGATACAAAATAGACAATAACCTCATAGAAAACGCCATTCGTCCGTTGGCTTTGGGAAAGACAATCTGGAGATCTGCTCCCTGCTAATTGGGCAATATCAAACTCTGTAAACTACTTTTACAACTACTTGAAAAGTTACCAGAATATCCATGTATATAATTCGTCAAACTAATGAGAACATTAATTATTGACTACCTATTTTAATCTTGAATAAATAATAAATCTTAAAGAACCAATATCAGTTTTCTCTTTTTACTAGTAACACTCTCTTCAAAGGTCTAATTCTGTGGAGTAATCCTGTACTGGTTCTTCAGACAAAAACAGTTCCAATTCTTTTCTATGATTAAATCCTTTTAGTTTCTGCTTGTATTTAGCTGCAACCATAAAGTCTTGGATTTCAAGTTTTCTGTTTTTTCCCATTTCCAAGTATTGAACTTCTTTATCTATTCCTAAAAACCTTCTATTAGAAAGGTTTGCAGCTATTCCGGTTGTTGAACTCCCAGTAAAAGGATCCAGAATCCATGCTCCTTGTTTTGTTGATGCTAAAATAAGTCTAGTAAGAACAGAGAGAGGTTTTTGTGTTGGGTGTTTACCACAAGTTTTTTCCCAAGGGGCAATAGCAGGCAATGTCCATACGTCTTTCATCTGTTTATCACCATTTAATTGCTTCATCAAATCATAATTAAAATAGTGCTTCGCTTTGTTATTTTTCTTTGCCCAAATAATCTGTTCCGTAGAATGGGTGAAATAACGGCAAGAAAAATTAGGAGGTGGGTTAGTCTTTTCCCACGTTATAACGTTTAATATTTTGAAATCCAGTTCAAGCAATATTTGACCCACAGAGAATATATTATGCATTGTTCCGCTTATCCATAACGTAGCATCATCTTTCATCCGGTCCCGAACCAACGATATCCATTTGCGATTAAAACTGTTGACATATTCAAAGCCTTCGGATTTATCCCAAGAACCTTTATTTACACTCACTATCTTCCCACTTTGTATGGATAAACCATCGTTTGATAAAAAATACGGAGGGTCGGCAAAAATCATATCAAACTTATGGTTTACATTAGGTAACAATTCCATAGTATCCCCCTTCAGAAGATAAAAATTTTTATCTTCTGACTTAAAAAAAAGCTTCATCTCTCTCATAACTCAATTACTTCCTCACTCAAAAGTTTTTCAATAAAATCTTGTATTGTTGTTAAATTATATAGACTTGGAATAGTGCTATATGCTTCTTCCAATTTATTTCTAGCACTCTGCCAACCTAGACCATCGGTAATCCAAACAAACTCAAAAAAACTGTATTGATTTATTTTTGGGGCTATATCAGAATAAGCTCGAGCTGTTTCATTTAACTTAGAACCTCCTGTATTATAATAATTAACTTCAATTAAATATATTTTCCGTTTGGTTCTAATAACGAAATCAAAATGTTTAATATCTTCCCCCAGACTGGTAATTTCCTCAAAACAGTTACTCGAAATTTCTTTGCTATATTTAATTCCAGATATATTAAAAAGGTGAGATATAACATTAGTCATAATTGTTCCACCTCTGTTCTTTCTAGCATTAGTATCTAAACCCACTTCAATTCCAAAAACGTAATCTACCAGGTTGGTAATGTCTTTGTCTTTAAAGACATTAGCTAAACCTGTTTCATTCAGATATTCTATTATTAGCTCCGGGGAGGAAAAGTAACTTTTTAATCGCACTGTCTTATTCTCATGATTTAAAACTAGCGCCCCTTTATTTTTGCGAACTGCTATAAGGATTTCCAAAACATCAAATGCTTTTGGATTTTCTTCAAAAAGTTCTAAAACTGCTTCATATAAATCTTCTTTCCCTAAAAGGTAATTGAGTTGATTCAGCTTTATAGAAATAGCATTTACGTTTTTTCTTACTTTTTCAAAATCAGTAAAATAGTCTAATGTTGAATTGGTGGACGTCAATTGCGACATGAAAGTCTTAAAGTTGTTTGACATATCAGCAGTGTTTCATCTGGTTCGTTATTAAAAGTTCTGTCAACAATCCTCTTTTTTGTGCATTAGCATTAATACTTCTTTTTGCATGAACTCTTTGAATACAATATTCAGCATATAGCTCATCAAAGAAGAAATTGCCATTATCTCCAGCTTTAACATCTGAATTACTTAGAATCCATACACAGTTTAATTGATCTAATTTTTCACAAAAATCTCGTAGTCTTATCTGTTCTTCGTCATTAAAATCGTTTTGTGAATAAGAGTTAAAGCTAGAAGTATCACTAAGGGGTTTATAAGGTGGGTCTATATAGAAGAGTGTTTTGTTCTGAGCATAACCAAGCGTCTCCTCAAAGTCCAAGGAAAGTATTTCTACCTCTTCTAAAGCTTTATGGACTTCCAAAATGTTGTCCACATCACAAATTGTAGGTTTCTTATACCTACCAATAGGTACATTAAACTCATTATTCCTATTGACTCTGTACAATCCGTTAAAACAAGTGCGATTCAGAAATATAAACAATGCTGCTTGATAAACCTGCCCTTCTTTTCTGTCATTGAATATCTTACGCTTATCATAATAATAAGATTTCTTTCCTTCTTCATCCTCATCTATAGCATGATACTCTTTTTGAAAAATCGATAAACACTCAATCAACTCCTTAGGGTTATGAGCAATAACTCTATACGTATTGATGAGATCTTTATTGATATCATTTATTACTACCCTTTTTAAATTTGAATAGTGATTCAGCAACCAAAACAAAACAGCACCACTACCAACAAAAGGCTCAATATACGTATAAGGCGTTGAAGAAATATCGTCTGGCAGCAGTTTCTCTACCTCAGGAATAAGCTGGGATTTTCCTCCTGCCCACTTCAGAAAAGGTCTAGCTTGAATCTTTTTTTGCATATAAAAATACTTAGGCCCGAAAAACAAATGTACGGACTCTATAAGTAATAAAAGTACCTAAAATAGATAAATAAATTATTTCTTTTAAAAGAAATAAAGTATATCACCTTTTTATATACGAATATTTGTCATCGTCTTCACTCAAAAGATATTTCTATTTTCTGTTCTTTTTGTAAGATTGTTTTATCAATGACATGATGTATTCAATATCTTCATCATCTTTTATCTGCAATTGGTAATCGCCATTGCCCCAGTGTCCAATATTTGATACATCTCTTGCCAATTGTTTAGGGTCATCTAAATCTCCTTTTGGTAGATTAATCCATATTTTCAGGGCTTTTTGCTGAATATGAACATCGACAATATTTGAACCACTCACAAAGGCAATGTATTTCTTTGTGGGTTTTACCTCAATTCCATCAAGATTAATTATTTCATTTTTAATTATCCCGTATAATTCGACAATCTCAGGTGATGCTTTTTCTACATGTTCCTGCTCTGTATATACTTTAATTTCCTTATTTACTGACTCCATAATATCACCTTTACGAGAAAGCGTTTTAACACTTTCTTGCGCTTCCCCTCTTATAATTTTACTATAATTCACAGTATCATTTTCATATCGCTTTAGTTCCCACAACTCAATAGGTAGGTCCTTAAAATTAATAGCCTCTCTTTGATATGTCGTAAATGAAGGAGATATAAAAATCACTTTAGATTGAGACCAGTCAACATCTTCTCTTTTTAAAGAAGACTTTTTGCATTCATTATACTCTAATATGAAGTCTGCTTTATTATTTATCATCAAAGCTAAATAAGCGTATCCTTGATCTATCACACTAAAGTTTTTACTTCGTTTGTACTCAATTATTACAAAAGATGAAGTGCTTCTATCATAAGCCAAAGTATCTATCCTAAAGTTATTAAGAGAATATTCAGACTTTATAAAATCAAGACCTAAAACAAGTTCTAGATTATTCTCAGTTAATATTTGTATTTCTTTCTCTAATTTAAAAGGTTTTTCTTTAATTAATTCTAATTTTCCGTCTTTGTTTTTATAATTAGCCATATCTGTTTATTTATATTGACTTGTTAAGATAAAGGTATAAATATAGCATTTTTTCACGCTGGAATAAATTTCAAAAATTCCTTGATGAAAAAATATAAAAGCTGATTTTTAAGGTTCTGCCTTCAATAATACCCCTTCCCCGGCATCACATGCCGTACGCCCCCTTTTGGGTTGGGGACGTCGCCTGTGTAGCGGGGGATCAGGTGGATGTGCACGTGGAAGACGGTCTGGCCGGCAGCCGGTCCCACGTTGATACCCACGTTGAATCCATCGGGGCGGTATTTTTGGTCCAGCATCTGTTTGCATTCATTCACCAAGCGCCAAAGTGCCTGCTGCTCGGCCTCGGCAAGGGAAAAATAATCGGCCACATGCCGCCGAGGCACCACCAGTGCATGCCCAGGGCTGACGGGAAATTTGTCCGGAAAGGCAATGGCATCTTCGCTTTCGCAAAGCACTTCCCTATCCGGGTCTAACGTGCAAAAAGGACATTCCATATGTGTTTTCATACGCCGTACAATTCAGATTTCCAATACGTAAAGCCCATATTCTCGGCAATTTGCACCAGCGGTGCGCACGTTCTCCGGTACACGTCATAAAAATCTTCCTGCGAAAGCGCCGCCAAATCGGACAGCGAAGGATACAGCACCAGGTAGTCCTCCAGCAACGTGCTGTTGGGGTTCCTATGGTACGCGTCCCGCAACGCTTCTTGGTGCGTCTGTGCAAATGCCGGTAAAAAGACATCTAGCTTGGGCAAGTCATTACTCTTGGCCGAATTTATTCCCCTATCTACGGGTAGTAAGTTCCACAGCAAGTTGTGTGATACAAAGCTCCAAGGGATAAAATGGTCTATGGCATATTGTCCTACTTGCAATCGCTTACCCGAAAAAATACAATCTATGTATCCTCGCTCGTTGATAAACCGATTCCAAAACTTACGTTGGCTTCCCATGGATTCGCGTTGTATGGGCTTTATCAGTTTGGACGCCAAATCGGGTACGTTGGGATTGCGTTTTTGCAGAAAAAGAGCCAGGTTCCAAAACGTAAACTCTTTTAGTATGACATAGTTGTCGTGTAAATAGCGTACCCACAAAGGGTTGATTTGTATCTGATCACCATCAATGGCGTACAGGCAGTAGTTATGGAAGCTGCGCGACTGCGCTTCTACTTGTTCATTGGTATTGTGAGGAATCCAGGGCGAGAGAAACCTATACGGTACATTGGCCGTAAATATGGCAAGTAAACTTTTTACTTTCGGGTTGCTCAGGTTGTTTTGTAATATGCTTTTGAGTTGTTCCAATTCCACATCAATGGGAATTTGGAGCTCTTGCTGCAGTCGTATAATTCTGTTGGATAACGAATCCGATGCACCAAAAGAAATACGAAAATAATGTATGGGATACCATGCCTGAGCCACCATCCCAATAATAATCTCCCAAAAGGTCATCTTGACCTTTGCCTCTTTGACCATCAAATCCAATATGGAAGCAAACCAATAGAATTTATAGGTAGCGGTAGTGTTTCTATAGATCCCGGCCAATACTCTTGCGTCAATATGCTTGTCGTAAGGCAGATACATGCTATAAATTTACACATTTTTTGCCTCCCAGCCTCAAGATGGTGCGCAAGATTTTTCAACACTCAGCCCTATATGTCAAATAATCAAGTACATACACTTAGCAGTATTTCTCCGTTGCGCACCATCTTGAGGCTGGGGTGCGCAAGCTCGGGTGTGCAAGCTGTGACACTCCTACCACACATACGGCACCAGCCGGTACCTGACATCTCGACAATAATCAGCATAACCGTGCAATTCGCGCTGAAGGGTGGTGTCTTCATAATAAGTCCTGAGGACCATCAATACCACCATAATAAACATGGGAATCAGTGCAAATATAGAACCCAATACCAACGGCATGGACAAAGAACTCAGGATCATGCCCAGGTAGCCCGGGTGGCGGACTATGCGATAGGGTCCGGTACGGATAACTTGGTGGCTTTTATTTTCCTGGATGCGCACGGTTGTTTCAAAGAAAGGGTTGTGAATCATGGGCCATACAGAAAATACGGCAGATAGTAAATACAGGATAATGCCGGCATACAAATAAGCAAAAGGAAGGGTGTCTGCCAGGTGTATGCGCCTATCCAGTCCGGCCACAAGGGGCGTGACAAATAAAGCAAGCAAGAAGTAGGTCAGGATGATGTATTTGTCCAATGGC
The DNA here is from genome assembly GCA_964414805.1 of uncultured Paludibacter sp. GTDB lineage: Bacteria > Bacteroidota > Bacteroidia > Bacteroidales > Paludibacteraceae > Paludibacter. Next base: position 28 of record CAYPYZ010000109.1, on the reverse strand, counting down.
TTAGTACCCTCTTGCATTTTCTCTCTGT
>CAYPYZ010000108.1:0-6758 GCA_964414805.1 uncultured Paludibacter sp. | reverse complement strand
CATAATTCAATACTGCATCTATACACACTATAGCGGGAGTACGTATAGGACCCGGTGGCAATCCCTTGTGTTGATAGGTGTTATAGGGCGATTCAACAGTGAGGTGTTTATTCAATATCCTTCTTAAAGCAAAATCTCCTAAGGCGTATTTCACAGTCGGACAAGCCTGTAAAGGCATATTAATTTTCAATCTATTGATATATAAGCCGGCAATAATAGGATATTCATCATTTTTATTGGTCTCTTCTTGTATGATAGATGCCAAAGTAATCACCTCATTTTCAGTCATGGGAATGGCTGCTGCTTGCGCCTTTCTATTGTCCGTCCAAAAACTATCATATTCTTGCTTCATCCTTTTAAAAAGATTGGCTGTACTGATATTCCAAAAAATCTCGTAAGTATTGGGAATAAACATGCCTATGATGGTCTGGTCAGTAAAACCAAGTGTTTGAGCATAATCTTTATCATTCAACAGAGTGATAATACTTAAAGAATCCACCATCAATTGTTTAGCAAGACTTGCAGCCAATTGTTCTTTAGTACGGATATTATTAAAGCGCAATTGCAAAGGATCTTGATTACCACTCCGTAATTGTCGTACTAATGCCAAGTTTGAGCTACCATTATTTAATTTATACCTACCTGATTTTATAGCCTGATTGTACTTTAATTTTTTAGCTGTGTATACAAAACTTGCAACATTTCTAATTTCAGCCTTGTTTTGTAAGGCTTGTAATACCTCCTCAAATCCATCATTTTCATAGATATAAAGGTAGGTATCATCTTCTATATGATTGAAATTAGGCATGTTGAAAACATAATAAAATGCTGCTATACTCACTATAGCTGCCGTCATGAGTAGTCCGAAAAGACCAATTATTAGATGTTTTATATTTATATTTTTTCGCTTCATATGTTCATCTGGAAAATAAGTTTAATAGTATTTTCAAATAATTATCATGATTGATTGATATAATTGAAAATTCTTTATATATTTGCACCCGCAAAAGGATATTTGGAAGTGTGGGTGAGTGGCTGAAACCAACAGTTTGCTAAACTGTCGTACGGGCAACCGTACCGCGAGTTCGAATCTCGCCGCTTCCGCTCCTTATTAACAACAAGCTCGTAAAGCATTTAGTTTTACGAGCTTGTTGCTTTTTTATAGTATGGTTTTAATTTGTTCGTAAACTTGCTGACCGGTAAAGCCAAGTTTTTCATCCAATACCGTATAAGGAGCGGAAAATCCAAAGGATTCCAAACCGAATACCTTACCTTGGCAACCCACCAAACCTTCTAAATTCACAGGTAAACCTGCTGTCAGACCGAATATTTTCACGCCTTTAGGCAATACCTCCGCTTGATAGGATTCGCTTTGTGAGCGGAACAATCCTTCTGATGGAACAGATACCAATCTGATTTTAACCCCATCCTTTCGCAATAAGGCTGCAGCTTCATTTAAAGTAGCAACCTCAGAACCGGATGCTAATAAAATCACATCGGGATTACCATCACAAACAACAGTATAAGCGCCTTTAGCAGCCTTTTTAGCCTCTTCCTTACGATTCCTTACGGCTGGTAAATCTTGAATGTTTTGTCTGGAAAGAATCAAACCGGTTGGCGTAGCCGTATTCTCCATAGCCATTTGCCATGCTACCGTAGTTTCTTCTACATCAGCGGGACGAAGCACCAACATGGAATTATTGCCACTATGGTTTTTCAATTTTTCCATCAAACGAATCTGGGCTTCTTGTTCTACCGGCTCGTGTGTAGGACCGTCTTCACCAACTCTAAAAGCATCGTGCGACCAAATAAACTTCACAGGTTGCTCCATCAATGCAGCCATGCGGATAGCAGGTTTCATATAGTCGGAAAACACAAAGAAAGTGGCACATGCAGCTATCACACCGCCGTGCAGACTCATACCTATGCTTAAACATGCCATAGTCAGCTCTGACACACCGGCTTGTAAGAATGCTCCACTAAAATCACCTTTTTGGAAAGCAGTCGTTTGCTTTAAAAAGCCGTCTGTTTTATCAGAATTGGATAAATCAGCCGATGCCACTATCATATTCTCAACTTCATTTGCTAAGCTTGATAATACCGTTGCGGAAGCTGCACGGGTGGCTTGATTTGCTTTTTGTACGATGCCATCCCAATTGACATTGGTTCTACCTGAGAAGAAGGAAGCTAATTTTTCTGCCAAAGCAGGATTATCCTTTGTCCATTGCTTTTCTATGGCATACCTTTCAGCTACTATATCCGCTAATTCCAATTCCCGTTTACCATATAATTCAGCTGTTTCCTCAAATACAGTAAAAGGATTTTCAGGATTTCCGCCCAAGTTTTTAATAGTTTCCTCGAAAGAGGCACCAGAAGCACTCAACGGCATACCGTGGGTTTCACATTTTCCTTCAAAACTGCTACCATCTGCTGTACGTGCACCTTTACCCATCACGGTTTTACCTATAATCAAAACAGGTTTTTCTTGTTCTGCTTTTGCTTCTGTTAATGCTGCCCTGATTTGTGCTACATCATGACCATCAATTTCAATTACATGCCAGTTCCATGCTTTGTATTTCATGGCAACATCCTCGCTACTAACAGCTTCTGTTCCTGTAGATAATTGTATATCGTTGGAGTCGTAAAACATCACAAAATTGTTCAATCCTAAATGTCCGGCTATCCTGCCTGCTCCTTGCGAAATCTCTTCTTGAATACCACCATCAGAAATAAAAGCATAAATGGTTTGTCCCATCATATCTTCACCAAAACGTGCTGCCAAAAACTTAGCGGCTATGGCTGCTCCTACGCCAAATACATGGCCTTGTCCCAACGGACCTGAGGTGTTTTCTATACCGCGTTTTACATCCACTTCCGGGTGGCCGGGAGTAGGGGAGCCCCATTGACGAAATTGCTTGAGGTCGTCCATAGAAAATTTGCCGGCAAGATGTAAGGTTGAATAAAGCATAGGCGACATGTGTCCGGGATCTAAGAAAAATCTATCCCTGCCTGCCCATGTGGGATTCAATGGGTCATATACCAAAAATTCTGTATACAAAACATTCATAAAGTCTGCTCCACCCATAGCACCACCGGGATGCCCCGATTTAGCTTTTTCTACCATAGCTGCGGAAAGTATCCTGATATTATCGGCAGCGCGATTTAAAATTTCAATTGAATTCATGCTCATATATCTTTATTGTTTTTATTAATTTTCTTTATTTGTTTGTGAGTATTTGATAGCCAACCATATAGTTAAAACTCCAAATTGAGCCGTCCTGCTCTGTCCCAAATCCCGGTATATACCAAGGTTTGAGCTCTCCGTCTTTGCCCTTAGTCAGTAGGTTCTTAATTCTAACACTCCAACCCATATAGAAGTTTTTAAACATTTCAACCCTTACTCCTGCTGCTAATTCTACCCATAGTTTAGAGGCTGTTAAATGCTGATCTTGTGAGATATTATAATCCCAAAAGTTATCCACAAAGTTAATATTTCCCATATCATATGCAAAATAACTATAGCCTAAACGAGCGCCTGCAAAAAAGAAATTTTGATACTTGGGATTTTCATTTTTGTTTTTTAATAAATTGAAATCCATGCCGGCACGATAGAATAATCCATTGGTTTTATAATGTATATCCGACATGCTGGTTTTGTTGGCACCTGCAAAGCCTAATTCAACAATGGGATAGAAACGATTGTTGATGGCAGTCTGCAAACCCGCTTCAAATGAATAGATTTCTCCTTTGTTTAAGAAAGTTGTCACAACAGGAGCTATGTCTAAATCAATACGCAAAAAGTTTAGCTCAACCCTTTTTTTGATACTATCATTGGGCTGCTCCTCTTCCTGTGCTTGCAAAGTCAGACAAACACAAAAAATCAGGCATAAACTAAAGAAGTATCTGTACATGCTGCATCTCATTGGTATCAACTTTCTTTTGCAAAATCTTTAAATCTTTGATGACGTGATTGCTACTTATTACTGTATCTAACTGATGTGCAATGGTCATCCCGCAAGGGTAAGAGATGAAATACTCAGTGTTTTCATAAAAAACATGGAGGGTGTCATTGTATAATTCCAAAAATTGGAGAATGAAAACAGTAGTATTCGCTGTCTTATTTAGCGGAAGTTTCAAGGTGGAAATACGCGCTTGTTTGTTATTTAAAACACTATCCATCGGCTGTCCATCAGCATCTAAAACAAATACTTGCAGACTATCAACACTGGCTGCTCGTCCGGTTTCAAAATCAGCAAAACCTATCTGAAAAGAGGCTTGTTTATCATCCCGACAGGTCTCATCTTGTGCACAAGATAAGGTCAATCCCATCAAAACAAGGACGATAGCTAAGTAGGATATTTTATATTTCTTTTTCAATCTGATAGTTATTTCTTTCTGTAGAATTGCGTGTTACGATTTCTCCAAGAAAACCGGTCATAAATAATTGCGCCCCTATAATCATGGCTACCAATGCGATATAAAAGTAGGGACTGTCTGTTACCAAAGGTGCTTTTACACCCTGAACAATGGCATGTAGTTTTATAGCACCTACCACCACCACCGCAATAAACCCAATGATAAACATCAGACTGCCATATAGGCCAAAAAAATGCATAGGCTTTTTACCAAATTTATTGAGAAACCAGACCGTCATCAAGTCTAAATAACCATTCACAAACCTACTCATCCCAAATTTGGTTTTTCCAAATTCGCGTTTGCGATGGGTAACTACTTTTTCACCTATTTTAGTAAAACCTGCGTTCTTGGCTATAAAAGGGATGTAACGGTGCATCTCACCATAAATTTCTATGTTTTTGATAACCTCATTGCGGTAGGCTTTTAGACCGCAATTCATGTCGTGTAGCTTTAAACCGCTTACCCTTCTCGCAGTAGCATTATATATTTTTGAAGGTAGGTTTTTCGCTAATTTAGAGTCGTAACGCTTCTTTTTCCAGCCGGAAACTAAATCAAAATTTTCTTCCCTAATCATGCGGTAGAGTTCGGGTATTTCATCCGGACTATCCTGTAAATCAGCATCCATAGTGATAACTACATCGCCTTGAGCAGCATTAAAACCACAATGTAAAGCAGGTGATTTGCCATAATTATTACGGAATTTGATAGCCCTGACATGAGAAGATTTTTGCTGTAATTCTTCAATTACCGACCATGATTCATCTGTACTTCCATCATCTATGAAAATAATTTCATAAGTGAATTGATGTTTTTCCATTACCTCAGCTACCCAATCATGGAGCTTAGGCAGGGATTCCGCCTCATTGAGTAAGGGTATAACTACAGAAATATTCAAAGCTTCGCTATTATTTTTCATGATTATAATCAACTGTTGTTAAGTGTTTTGTCATCGAAAATGCTTTCTTTTTTCATGACAATAAATCCTAATATTGCTCCTAAAAGTCCACCGTACAGGATGTTAACCCAAATTGTTTGTATGGCATAACTCACCGGATTCATCATTTTCTCAATTTTTTCATAAAAATCATCATCAAGCGGTGCATTAAATCTATCTAATAAGCCTTCAAATAAAGCTTGATTAGCATCGATTTGTGCAAGCATTTGTTCGTATAAATTAGGTAGAAAATCAGTATTTATATATTTTAAGTAAATGATTTTCAAGATGGCGGTCACCAAAGAAGCAAAAAGGAAAGACAATACCACAAAGGAAAATACAGTGCCGTATTTGATGTGTCCTTTACAATCTACATCCCGATATCGTATAGATTTTTTATAAGTAAAAATCACAATCACTATGGTGATCAAGTAGGTGATGAGACCTATCCAGGCGTTGGAAGCAGTAGATAAAAGAAAATTGACAAAAAACAGGACTCCTAATACTAATCCGTTGTTCATTGTTGTTTTAAAAATATTGTTTTGCATAGAGTATTAATTTTATTTTCTTTACAAAAGTACAAAAAAACTTGCTTATACTTTGAATTGCTTATTGCTATTGATAAAATAGTGATGCCAATGATTTCCCAATGGATATGAATGAGTCGCTTGTAAGTTTAAATTAGGTGCTTTTATCCCTTTTTGTACGATTTGCCCCGATACTTCTATAGTCGCTTCATCCCATAAACCTTGCTCAATAAAGCTATTTAGCAATTGTGCTCCACCTTCCACTAAGATCGAATGAATATTCTTTTCTGCAAGTATTTTGATGATTTGATGAAGCATATCCTCATTAAATTCAATTTGAATAAATTCATTGTTTGCAGTGCTTTCCTTATTTAATTGAGTGAAAATTATAGTTTTGGCTTGATTGTCAAAAATATTATAATCCTCTGGTATCCTGCCTGTTCTATCCAATATTATGCGGATAGGATTTTTTCCCGGCCAATGTTTGGTGGTCAAAGAAGGATTGTCCAAAACTGCCGTGTTGGTGCTGACCATAATCGCTTGCATTTCAGATCTAAGCTTATGTGTCAGTTGTTTATCTATTAAATTGGAAATTTGCAAGGGTGGGGTATCCGCATTGGTTCGAATTATATCTATAAAACCATCTTGAGTTTCAGCCCATTTGAGCAATACATAGGGTCTTTTTTCCTGTTGGAAAGTATAAAAATACTTGTTTAAGGCTTGACATGCTTCTTCCAAAACTCCGACGATTACTTCAATTCCTGCATCACGCATTAATTGAATGCCCCTACCTGAAACCTTAGGGTTAGGATCAACACTGCCTACTACAACTTTACGAATTTTTTTATATGGAGACATCATTATAAGTTGAATTTTTCAAT
>CAYPYZ010000107.1:0-6783 GCA_964414805.1 uncultured Paludibacter sp. | reverse complement strand
CGCTCATTACCTTCTTCTATAGCATGCTCAATATCACGCATATCGGAAGAAACTCCGGAAACACCCACCACGCCGCTATGCTTATTAAATAAAGTAGAAACCGAGGCAGAATTTAACATCTCATTCTCCATCAGGAAAGTAACAACACCCAAGTCAACATCACCCGATCGGGTACCCATCATCAGACCTTCAACCGGCGTGAAACCCATGGAAGTATCTATAGAAATACCTTTATCAATGGCTGCTATAGAGGCTCCATTTCCTAAATGGGCAGTAATTATCTTAGATTTCTTGATATCCATTTTGAGGAAATCACAAGCACGGTGCGAAACATATCGATGACTCGTGCCATGAAAACCATATCTCCTAATACCATATTTTTGATATAAAGCATAGGGAATCCCATACATATAGGCATAATCAGGCATGGTTTGATGGTAGGCTGTATCGAAAACTGCAACCTGTGGAACGTCCGGCAACAAATCTTCAATAGCATAAATACCTGCAAGATTGGGCGGATTATGCAAAGGCGCTATGGAAATGCAGTCTTTAATTTTTTCTATCACCTCCTCAGTAATCAAAACACTGGTGTTAAAACTTTCACCTCCATGTACTACCCTGTGTCCCACTGCCTTAATCTCTTCTATGGACTTGATGGCACCATGTTTTTTGCTGGTAAGCACGCCTAATACATACTCAACTGCTATTTGATGTTCTAAAATTTCACCTTCTAAAATTACCTGATTGCCATTTTCTTTTTGATGTTTTAAGAAAGAACCTTTCATGCCAATTTTCTCCACTATACCCGAACTCAGCACCTGATTCTTTTGCATGTCAAAGAGCTTATATTTTACAGACGAACTTCCGCAATTTAAAACCAATATCTTCATAATCTTTTATTTTATAACATTACCTGATTCATCGTACTCATAAAACCCTCTTCCCGTATTAACCCCAAAATCCCTCGCCCTGACTTTACGCAATAAAATCGGCGATGGCTTGTATTTTATATTGCCATATTCATCATATAAATTATTTAATAGCTTGACAATCTTTTCAATACCCATTTTATCTGCCATACGGAAAACTCCCAAATTATGACCGAAACCTATGGTCAAAACTTTATCTATATCTTCCACTGTAGCAATACCTTCCATCAAAATCTGGCAGGCTTCATTCAATTGAGTCAAAAATAAACGCATACTTACCAAGCCCGAAGACTCCAAGACTTCTATATATTCATGATTGATGAGCTTGGCAAACTTGGTGATTTTCTCAAAGGTTTCCTTGGATGTATATAATCCCGGCACTACTTCCAAAATTTGTGAACCGGGTGTATTAATCATAAAGTGCATGCCTATACATCTATCTTGATGTTTAAGTTCAGATGCTAACTCGGTCACAACCACAGTAGTAACATTAGAAGCAATAATCGCCGTTGGATCCAAAACTTTCTCTAATTGTTGGAAAACTTCCTTACGCGATTTCACCTGCTTTTCCCCGGTCTGGTCGTCATAGCGAATGGCTTCAATCACAAAATCACAATCTTTAAAATCAGTATAAGAGGTAGTTCCTGTTATCCGAGAAAGAATCAACTTTTTCTCATTGACAGTCAAACCCCAATTCATAATTTTCTGATCTAATTTATATTCTATCCTACTGAAAGCATTGGCAATTTTTTCTTTGTTAGGCTCCAAAAAAACTACCTCCATACCATGTATAGCAGCGGTGGTTGCGATCTCGCTCCCTTCGTTGCCGCAGCCTACTACCCCTATACTCGAAAATAATGTGCTCCTTCTTTTCCTTTTGCTTAATCCGTACCTTTCTATGGGTTCCGTGCTTATTTTTGCCATTAGACTTTATGCGTTTAATTTATATGATGAATGTTTTAATTTGATTACATGGCTTGATTGGCTGTGATAGCAATCATATTGACTATATCTTCTACTGAACAGCCGCGCGATAAATCATTGATAGGAGCTGCCATTCCTTGTAAAATAGGACCTATTGCTAAAGTTCCCGAAATACGTTCCACTAATTTATAAGCTATATTACCTGATTGTAAGTCCGGAAACACCAACACATTGGCTTGTCCGGCTATGGTGCTACCCGGTGCTTTGGACTGGCCAACAGAGGAAATCAAAGCTGCATCAGCTTGTAATTCCCCATCAATTTTTAAAATGGGATTCATGCCTTTCGCAATGGCAGTGGCTGATACAACCTTATCTACCAATTCATGCTTGGCACTGCCTTTCGTGGAAAAACTCAACATGGCAACTTTAGGATCAACACCTACCAGAGCACGTGCAGTATCTGCCGAAGATAAAGCAATAGCAGCCAATTCTTCAGCTGTTGGATTTGGATTGACAGCGCAATCGGCAAACACCAACAGACCGTCAGCACCTAACTGCAGATTGGGTGTAAACATCAAGAAAGCCCCAGAAACTACTGCAATGCCGGGCTTGGTCTTAACTATCTGAAAAGCAGGACGCAAAACATCTCCTGTAGTGTAGGAAGCTCCCGCAAGTTCACCATCTGCATCCCCATTTTTTATCATCAAAGTAGCTAAGTATAAAGGGTTTTTAGCCAATTCTTTAGCTGCTTCAAGGGTCAATCCTTTATCCTTCCTTAGTTCGTATAGTAAATCGATATAATGCTGAATATCATCCGTATCCGGATCAATAATTTCTGCTTTAAAAATATGATCTAATTGCTCAGCTGATGCAATAGCTAAGATATCATGGCGACTACCAATCAAAATGATTTTAGCTATTTTATCCTTCAAAACACGATTGGCAGCGTGTAAAGTCCTCAATTCTGTACTCTCAGGGAGAACAATGCGCTGCGGATTGCTTTTAGCCCTTTCTATAATTTGATTCAATAAATCCATAAGTTGTAGAAAAACAAGTATTAGTGCGTTTTATGCTCGGAAAAGTAATCATTTTCACGATGATTTCACAAAAATACATCTTTTAAAATTAAATTGCAATGTAGAGATAGCAATATTGTTGTTTTTCTACAATTTTATCCGCAACAACCACCTACAATCCGTCCTTCTATCCCCAATAATGCTTTCATAACCACTACCTACCTTATCCCGACCATCCGTATAGTGCAATTGTGAAAGCTTCAACCAACATGAAATTTTGGAACTAAAATCATAACGCAAATTGACATAGTACTTACAACCTAATCCTGAAAAAGCTGGTACACTAAAGGCATACAATACATCCTTTTCATAAATATACAATCTGTTGTCATAATCTATTGCATCAAAAACGAAATAGCTCAAATCAACCTTCAAAGGGATCTTCTCAAATCGAAAACTCACTTCTTGCAAAGCGCCTATGCCGTAAGTACTCGCCCGTTCATTGATGAATAACTGATTGCCATCTATCAGGGTTTTAAACTTCACTTTGCCTGTCTCAAAAACAGATTGCAAACGCAAATTAAGCTTGTCTTTAGCTATTAAAACGGGAATAACTTCCTGTGAACCTGAAGGGTTATTCATAGCACGCTTATACTTTGCCCTAAGTTGTAAGTTCAAATTCCGCTTGGGTGCATAATTTAATTGCAATAGACAATCGGTCCCATGGGAAGGAAAATCTACCCCATAACGTAACCATGGGAAACTATATACATCAGTATAAAAGGCTAATTTCCAATTCTTAAAAGGCAATACTTCCGTACCTAAATAAAATCCATGCTCATTGGTAACTGAGGAGCTTGCACCAAAACTTGAAGCTAATATTGCCGTATAATCTGGAGGTATATACCTATGCAAAACAGCAAGACTTAGTTTAGAAACCGGTGTGCAAGTCAAACCATTTAGCATGGCAGGTGACTTAAAGTCCGTAAGAGCAAACTCCCCAAAAAGATTAAACTTTAATAAACGCATACGGTAATACAGACTACTAACCCACTGCTTATCTTCCCGAAAATAATGATGATTATAAGGATAATATTTAGGGTTGATAGTGTTATTTAAAAAAGAAGCAGAGGTCTGCAAACCCACTTGACACCAGTGATTACGCGTATTGACACTTACACCTGCCACTTGTTGCCTAAAGGTGTTTTGCTTCGAAATTTCATTGGTAGTTCGATGATAACCGGTAGTATAAAAGCTACTAATACTACCATCATCCTGCAAGGTGCCATCCATCATCCGATTGGAATAAAACGCATGCAATTGGGTTTTTCGCCATTGCCAACTGCTTGCAATACCACGCATAAAATTAAATTCATTGGTGGAACCATAGCGTTTAAACCCTTGTTCACCTACACCAATATTGGTTGCCATCGCTGATTTACCAAGATTGTAAGTCTGCCGAATACCCAAACCCTGTCCAAAACAAACCTGATAATCTCCTACAATCAAATTCTTTAAATGACCGTAATCTTTTAATTGAATAGATGCTGAAAGATAATCGTAGGGCTGGTACCGGGTATTCCAATAAGGTTCACCCGCATCTTGTTCCACCGTAAAATTTATGTATAATCTATCCTGATAATGATACTTATATTTGATATGATGATAGCATGGCAAACCCAAATAAGTTGCATTTCCATCTTCATCTTTGATATATCCGTCCTTCTTTTCAAAGCTGAAATCCATGCGTGTAAAAATATCATGTTTACCATATTTCAAAGCTTTCTTAAAGTCAATTGCCTTGATAGTAGTCTCTTGTCTTTCAAGAATTTGCACAAAATTGATAATCCGTCTGATATCCGTCATATCAAAACCTTCTATCAAACTTAGTTCATATATATGCTCAAAGGCACCGACCGTATAGCGATAATACAATAGATTTTCTATCTGCAAATCAGATAAAAACACCAAATTTTCTAAATCTTCTCTTTCCGCTCGATTGAGGTCTATCGGATGTTCCGCCAATGTGATTAATTCTTCTAATATCAACTCTATAGACAAATCTTCGCCGGACTCTTCAGCATAATGTTCTAAAATTTCAACGATATATTGTTCTATATCTTCAATATCAGTAACTATATTAGCCCAAACACATAGTTTGCAAAAGCATAAGCAGCAGATGATTAGATTTATTCTTTTCATAATCTGAGCTGTATTTGTGCAATATTATTCAAACCTAAAAGCGGATGAATCTCTACGGCTAAATCAAAACTAAAATGCTTGAAATCTATGCCGAAACCCAAGCATGGCACTACCACTTCCTGCACATACAAACCCAATTGAACCCTATTGTATTTGCTCATGCTATAATCCAAGGCTGTAGCTACCCTATATTGACTATGTAATTCTTTATCTACCTGCATGCGCCATGAAAAATCTTGTGAAAAATGATGACTGCATCCAATACTGTAAATCGCAGGGATATATTTAGTCAAATATTCCGTTTTTATATTAGCTGCAAAAGGATTATTCAAATGAACACCCAAGGCAAATTGCTTAGTAAAAGGTATGATAAATCCTACTTGCGGATATAAGGTTCCGGCATAGCGTTCAGAAGATGCTATATAGATATTATGGTAATTAAACTGTAAACCCATACTGAATCTATCTGAAAAATTTCGTGTAAAAGCAGAGGCAAAAATCATTTCATGATAAAGTGCAAAACCATGATGGGCAAAGGAAAAACTACCTACAAACTGCTTAAAAGGATACATAAGCATCATAGTTTTTGTAGCCAATTCCGGTATGGCATAATTGCTCTCCAAAGATGAAACTAATTTGGCTTGTTGGCAGTGCGACCAACTTGCCGGGTTTTGGAAAGGGGTACGGTTTTTGAAATCTGCCGCCGCCGTGCTCGCTAAAGAGGAGGATGAAGGTATAGGATAAGCAATTTGAGCATGCAAAAAATGCATGGAGTGCATTAGATAAAAGATGGATATACAACAAAAAAACAACTTCATAGTATAGAGATTTTGGTATGCAAACAGGCTACAAAATTAGATAAGTTTATAGACCTAAAAAACAGTAAAAGCAAGATATAACAAGATTTTTACCTTTTGCACCCCTTTATAAAAACATTTTTACCTTTTGCACGTTTTCAGTTGTAGTAGCCTTAACTTTTTTAAGAAAAACTCCAAGTTTTGCTTTTTTAATTGAAAATTAATACTTTTGTAACTATGATTCGGAGACTTTACATATTAATCCTTACGGTTTTGATAGCCTTACCTATCTTACATTTATCTGCAAGTACGGTAAAAGGAGAGGAAATTATTCCTCCGGGTGCCAAAAAACTCGGTGTACAGGTCGTTGGAGAAGATACTATTTACTTAGCTTTCCTTAAGGATATCTATGTATTTCCTAAAATGAAGTTTAAAAACAAAAAACAGGAAGAATTCTACTGGCGCACTGTGCGAGACGTGAAAAAGGCGCTTCCTTATGCAAAAATTGTTAGTACTGAACTTCGCCGTGTAAACGTGTTATTAGCTGATATTTCCACCGATAAAGAACGTAAAAAATACTTAGCTAAATATGAAAAAGAGGTGTTTAAGCAATATGCCCCTGATCTTAAAAAGCTGACTATCAACCAAGGGCGCATGCTCTTAAAATTAATTGATAGGGAAACCAATTCTACCTCCTACGATCTTATCAGGCAATACAGAGGAAGTGTTTCAGCCTTTTTCTGGCAAGGTATTGCACGACTTTTTGGCTCTAATCTTAAATCAGAATTTGATGCACAGGGCAATGATAAAATTGTGGAACGTGTGATTATTTTGGTTGAAGCCGGACAGTTATAAACGGCTCGTTTTAAACCACTTTCTTTAAACCTACTAAGTTGCTATCCTCATGACTTGTCG
>CAYPYZ010000106.1:0-6814 GCA_964414805.1 uncultured Paludibacter sp. | reverse complement strand
CAACAGAATTGAGTGAAATATATTCTTTTGGGCCGTTACCGAGATTGTTGAATTTGCTCAGATATTTCCCATTTGAATTAAAAATTTTCAAATAATCTCCTTGTTGAAAAATAAATAATTGACCATTTTCATAAATTAATTTTGTCCTTACCGGAATTCCCAGAAATGACTCCTCTGTCGTTTCTAAAGGTATATATTCAATAGATTCGGCAACTTCAGACAAAACAACTTTCCTGCTTTTCCCTACATTGTTTTTCAGATCAATAACTCTTAAATCAATTGTATCATTTTCTCGTTCACATGAAAATAAACATAATGCTAAAATGATAATTAACAACTTTTTCATATTGTTTATTTTAATCTGTATTGTATATAAAGATATGCAATTAATAATTGGATATATATAGACTAAAATTTATTTTTTAAATTATGATTTATTTCCAATTTGTTACAATTGCACCTTCAGAACACGCTTCTTGCCCTAAAATGGGGATTCTGACACTAAGAGGGGGCTGACATTATTTAAATTAAAAAGACTATTTCCCTATTTGATCTAAAAATAAGCTATAGAATTTATCGTCATATTTAGACTTACCAGCAAATATAATAGTGTCGTTTCTTAGAAGTAGGACATCGTAAATACCACTTTTAAAATATTTATTACTTTTCTTAAAACTACCATTAAAATCAAGAAAACAAGGATGCTTTATCTGATATTTATTCATAAAAATTTTGATATCAAAGTAGTCTTTTGTGTTGAGGATCAGTAATAATGAGGCAGATTTTTTAATTGCTTTATTGAAGAATTCATTGAATAGAGTCATATATTTTACATTACATTCAGAACATTCAGAAGAATCAATAAAGTAGATAATTTTATATTTACTGTAAATAAGATTATTGTATTTAATGCTATCAAATGGAGAAATGGCTATTAAATCACTTGGGATTTCAATCTTCTTCCCAATGATATTCCTGAGATACCTTTGAGAATTAATTTTTGCATTATCAGGTCTGCAGCTTACTAAAAATAATAAGCAATAAGATAAAAATAGTATTCTTGGTCTCATTATGTATAAAAGATTGAAGTATAAAGCAAATGTAAAATTATTTTTTTATATTTGCGAGTAAGTAGTTAAAATTAATTGATTTACATCATTTACAATAATCATTTTATATTTTGAATTAATAATTTGCTAAATCTATGATCATGAGAATATTATTCGTAAAAATCTTTATTCTTGTGGTACTTGTTGTTGAAGCAACATTAATTAGCGTTACTAAATTGAAATCAGGAAATCCTTATAAGGATTTCCTGGACCTAAATAAATATGCGATGACTCAAGATTTTGACTTTGAACTTGAGTCTCCTGGAGGTGAATTACCTATTGATTATAGCATTCATGGTAAATGTGGAACTGTCATGATAACTTGTCAATATATTTGTATAGGTAGATCTGGGTTTTATTGCGGTAAAAGATATATAGCTAATCCTCCAGGACTAGCTTACGATTTATCAGGAATATGCTTTTGTGGTACCCCTGTACCGAATAATTAAATTATTAAGGATATGAAATTTTACAACACAGGAGTTTTTATCTCGCTTTTTATTTTACTAATTAGTTGCAGTGAGAACAGCTCTTACAAGGCGCCTCGGTTTGACGAGGTAGGAGGCCTTGCAGGAGATATATTAATAAAAGATGTTATGTGCACTCATATTAAGTCTTTAGATATAATAGATTCTCTACTTATTTTAAATTGCCAAAACACTTTGGATAATAAAATATTTTATATCTATAATAAATATACAGGAGTTCTAATAAAAACATTTGGTGAAACAGGCAATGGTCCCGGAGAACTCCCTTCTTTTTTTGATATGTCTGTAGACAAGGAAGATAAAAGAATTTATGCCATAGGTAATCGCTGGAATATTAGTTATAGTATAGATTCAATACTAAAAAGCAGTACTTATGGTTACTATAAGAAAATTAAAGGAGAGGATCTTGATAATTCGAATTTTATTGGATTTTACAAAGATTCAACGCTCTTTTCAATTTGTAATTTTTCACCTAACAGGGATTACAGAATTGCAATTCTTAAATCTAATGGAGACATCGTTTCAAAATATTCTTTTTTACCGGCAATTAGTAAAATAGATGAAGAAGATATAAGATTCAGATACCTTTTTTATTCTTATAATTCATTAGGATCACTAAAGCCTGATGCGTCAAAAATTGTATTAGCTACTACTTGTGGGTTAAATATGGAAATTTTTAATATTTCAGAAGCCGAAATTGGACTAGATACATTACGTCGATATATTAAACCCAAATATTTAAAAACAAATCCAATAAGGAATGATGGTATTTTTGAAGGTATTGCAGCTTTACAGTCTACAAATGATTATATATATGCTCTTTGGACAAAAGATACCGAAAAGGAGTATCCTAAACAAATCGCTTTATTCAGTTGGAAGGGAGATGCTATTCGTAGATTTAACTTAGATATAAACATAATGGCATTTACGGTAGAATCAGATGACTCAAAAGTATATGTAGCCACTAAAGATGGAGAAGGTAAGATCAATATAATGTTCTATGAATTAAACAAATAAAGTCTTAATAATAACTGTATCTACAATTATTAAGGTTTCATTATATACTTTCGTACAGCAATGGGAAAATGTGAAGGGCGGCATTACCTTGTCAATAAGAGATAGCCTAAATCATCACTCTGTCAGAGCTCAATTTGCGAAATTTTAATGATAAAAGTGGGATAAATGGTAGTGCCTGAGAGAATAATGGATATTTTTGCACAATTCATGGCAATCGTAATTATAAATTGAGGTATGCTAAATTGAATTTGAGGTGAGATGGATCGTAAGATTGTTTTTAGAAATTTAGATGAGATAGATGCGGCAGCGGCGGAGTTTCTTCCAAAAATTGGGGATTCTAAAGTTATTGCCCTTTACGGCTCGATGGGTGCTGGTAAAACTACCTTTACAAAGGCGCTTTGTAAGGTTCTGGGTGTGACGGATGGTGTTAACAGCCCCACGTTTTCGATAATAAACGAGTACATGCGTTCCGATGGGATACCTGTTTATCATTTTGATTTCTATAGAATTGATAAAATATCGGAGGCTTTTGATATTGGGTTTGAAGAGTATATATACAGCGGTGCGCTGTGCATTATTGAGTGGCCGGAAAAGGTTGAACAGCTGTTACCTGACGATACACTTAGGGTTGAAATCTCTGTTCTGGACGACGGGACAAGGATACTCAGCTAAAGTATGTCACCTGCCACTAACGAACCTCAATTGTAAACTATCCGCTTTGTATCCGATTATAAGGTTACAAAACTTATATAAATAGAGGATTTGTCAATCAAAAGTGTAAACTGCCAATCTTTGTTATATATTTGGTGAAATATCAGTAAATTAAGGTTTTATTAGCATGGAAAAATGTCATAGTTAATAAATAACTGTGAAAAATGGCATTATTATTGTGTATTTGTCAACTAAAAGCATTACCTTTGTAGTATAATTTAAAACAACAATGGAAATGAGAGAGATTTTTTCAGAACGTTTTAAATCAGCCCGTTTAATGAAAGGTTTTTCATTACAGGATTTGGCTGACGCCTTGGATAATCAATTATCTCGTCAAGCATTACATCGTTACGAGAGAGGGGAAGTTATGCCCGACAACGACAGAATCAATCTATTAAGTAAGGCATTAGATGTAAATCCCGATTACTTTTTCAGAAGCACCAAAGTGGAGTTGGGCGAAGTAGACTTTCGTAAATTGAGCAAAATGCCACAAAAAGAGGCTTCAATAATTAAAGAAATCACTAAGGAAAAACTATCACGGTATTTAGAGCTAGAAGAAATTTTGGGCTTACCTAATGCGTTTGAAGATTATTTAAAAGACTTTGAAATTGTTACCAATTATGAACAGGTCAACAGAGCGGCAGAGCTTTTGAGAGATAAATGGGGGTTGGGTAAAGGTCCTATTTTCAATATCGTTGAACTTTTGGAAGATAAAAACATTAAAGTCGTTGATTTGAGAGTTAATGATAATTTTGACGGCTTACAAACTCGTGTAAACGGTACTATTCCTGTTGTTGCATATAATGCCAATAAGATAAATAAGCCCGATAGAATACGTTTTACTTTGTTGCACGAACTGGCTCACTTGCTTTTGAAGTTTGGCAACATATCCGATAGACAAAAAGAAACTTTGTGCCATCAATTTGCAGGGGCAATGTTATTGCCCGAAGAAACCATAAAAGCAGAATTAGGCGAACACCGAAACAAACTATCTTCATTGGAGTTGGCGAATATCAAAAAGCAGTATGGTATCTCTATGCAGGCTATCATTATGCGGGCAAAAGATTGTGGTATTGTCAATGAGAACTATACTAAACAACTGTTCTTTTTATTTAAGCAAATGAATTGGAAAATAGATGAACCTTACGATTATGAAGGAGTTGAACAATCTAACCGATTTGAACAACTTTTATTCAGAGCATTGATTGAGGAGCAAATTTCAATATCAAAGGCAGCATCATTGAACAACCAAACTTTGGCTGATTTCAGAAAGGAATACCAAATGGCGTTTTAATTTCATAATTCCCTATGATTACACGTTGCCAACAAAATAAATGCCTGTGTGTTGAGTAGCGATAAAGCACTTCGGAATTGCGCCAGAAACAAAGACATTGAATATCACGGAATGATTTGGATTTTCGACAAATTCGTTGAAACGGCAACTTTAGCACCATAAGAAGCAAAGTCTAAATTGAGCCAACTTGTAACTTCTAATTTTCTTTTTCGGAACAATCAAAAATTGGTTGAAGAAATTGAAAAACGTTTAAAAAATTGGAAGTAAACATAAACTTGCAGGCAAAGATAGTTGAGTAGGCAAAGGGGAGTAGTTAAGTAGTGTCTGAGGGAATAACTTACCTGCCACTAACGAACCTCAATTGTAAACTGTCCGCTTTTTTCTTCTATGTGACCAATGTGTGTAACGGAAAACTTCTCTTTAGCAGCTAATTCCATTACGGCAGTAACACCTTGTGGTTCGACAGCAATCAGTAGCCCTCCACTGGTTTGAGGGTCGCAAAGGAGTGCTTTTTGCTCAGGCGTGAGCGGCGATATTTTTGTACCGTAACTTGCAAAATTACGATGTGTCCCTCCGGGGATACACTCTTGTTTAATATAGTTATCTACTCCGAGGATGCGGGGAACATTTTTATACTCTATGACCGCTTTTAAACCGCTTCCTTCTGCCATCTCCAGAGTATGTCCAAGTAATCCGAATCCTGTTACATCTGTCATTGACTTTATATGAGGGAGTGAGGCTAAGGAGATACCCGGTATATTTAGAGTTGTCATTAGTTCCAGTGCAACTGCTTTGTCGTTTTCATTGGCGACCCCAAACTTCTCTGCTGTTGTTACAAGTCCTATGCCTATGGGTTTGGTAAGGAAAAGAAGCGAGCCTGCTGTGGCAGAGCTGTTCTTCTTAATTAGATTGGTGTCTGCAATGCCGGTTACGGCAAGTCCGAAGATAGGATCTGCACTACTGATGCTATGTCCGCCGGCAAGTGGAATTTCGGCTAAATCGCAAACGCTTCTTGCACCGGAAATAACCTCTCCTGCAATATCGGGCGAGAGTTTCTCGAGCGGCCATCCCAGAATTGCAATTGCCATTAGAGGTTTGCCCCCCATTGCGTAGATATCAGAGATTGCGTTGGTTGCTGCAATCCGTCCAAAATCAAAGGGATTGTCAACAATAGGAGTGAAGAAATCGGTAGTGCTGATTATCGCCTTTCCGTCTCCGATGTCAAATACTGCAGCGTCGTCTTTGCTGTCATTGCCTACGAGAAGATTTTCATACACCCTTTGTGAGTGGCTGTTTTTCAAAATCTCTTCAAGAACATTTGGTGCTATTTTACACCCGCAGCCCGCTCCCGGGCTGAATTGAGTAAGTTTTATATTGTTCATTTATTATAAATTTATATTGTTACTGTGGTTTTGTTATTTATTTTCTTCTGCGATAATCCCTGGTGAATCAACATTGCATTGATACTTTCTGAATTCGACAACACTACCAATTGTTCAATGGTTGCCATGTCGCGGATATTTCCTTCGGCATCAGGATTCTCGTTTCGCCATTGCTGAGCGGTTTTCCCAAACAATGCCATATTCAGTAAATCTGCTTCATTGGCATATATAAATGAAATTTGATTTTTATCCAGTTCTTGAGGAATTAGATTTTCTTTAATAGCATCAGTATGAATGTGATAGTTAACCTTAGCTAAGGTTCGTTGAAAATTCCAGTTTAATTTCAAACGGTCATTCTCATCTTCTTTGAGGCGTTGAAATTCTTTGATAAGGAAAAGTTTGAATGGTGCGCTAATGGCAGAACCAAACTCAAAAGCAATGTCTTTGTGGGCATACGTACCCCCATACCTGCCTTTTTTTACAACAAATCCAATGGCGTTTGTTTTTTCAATCCATTCCGAAACACTTAACACAAACGAATTTAATCCGGCCTGCATTCTAAAGTGGTCGAATTCGACCACTTTAAAACCCGGATTGTACATTTGCTCCCAAGTGCCTAAAAACTCAAGCGTATAACGGTTTCGTATCCAGTTTTTAATAATATCGGCAGCACGGCTTTCATTCTCTTTTGCATTTGCCATATCGGTTATGCAGATATAGTCCGTTTGTATTTTCGGTAATAATCTGAATAGGAGTATTTTGAACAATTATCGAATTTTGTTTTGCCATTTTTCTAAATTTATATTATTATTA
>CAYPYZ010000105.1:0-6836 GCA_964414805.1 uncultured Paludibacter sp. | reverse complement strand
TAAAAATTGATGAGCATACTTATGAATTAAGTTTCAGTAATATTTTTCAGGAAAATGATTTTAAGAAAGAAATGAGCAAATTATCTCATTATCTACACCAGGCACTTCAAAATTCGCATATCAAATTCACGACAAAAATTGAAGAAAGCGTGCAGCCGGTCAAATCCAAAAATCCTGAAGAATCCCTGAAACAAATGACTTCAAGCAATCCGGAGCTTCAGCATTTGATACAGAATTTAAAATTGGAGTTAGATTAAGGTGATATAATATTGGAAGAAAACTATCATTGATAAGACTGTTATGTATTAATGATTTCTTCTATTTTATCAATGAATAACTTGGAGGACTCATATAACCTCAAAACAGTTTCTTGATCAAAATCAAAAAAATCATCATAATCTGCTTTTTGACGTTTTTCAAATAATTCAGTATAATACTTAGCTAATTCTTTATTGAATAGTCCACTTTTAACGAAATGTTGACCGAACTTTAGTCGTACACCAGAATGACTTGAAGTGTTTATTCCATTTTTTACAAGTAAGGCACTAACAGCATAATAACAAGCGAAGTACATCCTATTAACGGCTGTATTCCAATATTCATTTTTAATTAATATTTCAATTTCACCTATGGTTTCTTTGGCTTTATTAAGGCGATATTGAACATAATATTCAAGTTGATAATCATTCATAATAAAAGACCTTCCTTCATTACATTATAATAAAAAGGTGTTTTTCTATACTTGGAAATCCATTCTTTTTCAGAATAGACCATAGGACTAATAACTGCACCTATTTCAAATTCTAAATCATAGAGTGGATGTGTAACATTTTGTTCTACTTCTTTTGAAATACTATCTTTATTTAATAGAATTAATAAATCCCAATCTGAATCAGGCTTATCCGTTCCTCTTGCTCGAGAACCATATAAATAAATTTTGGCTGAAGGTTCCCTTTCTTGAACAAGTATTTTAATCTTTTGTAATATCTTGCCTGATGTTTTCATATTGCAAATGTAATCAATTTTAAGCGATTCAATCATAAGATTATAGTATATAATTATCTAAATCTATTACTTCCGCCAAAAAACAGGTGTAAAAAGTAAAATTACCGTAAATAATTCAAGACGGCCGATTAACATTACGCCCGAAAGAAACCATTTAGCAAAGAGGGATAATTCGGAGAAACCTGCTGCAGGACCATATTTGCCAAAACCCTCTCCTACATTGCCTATGCAAGTTACCATACTACCTATGGATTCGAGGAAACCCATTCCTGAAAAGGCCAAAATAGCAGCTCCCATCACTACCAAAAACAGATATAACAGGATAAAAGCCACTACGCGCATGATGATATCAGATTTCAAAATCTGACCATTGTATTTAATAGGAAAAATCGCATTGGGATGTATTATTTTCTTAATTTCATAACACACATATTTCATAGCTATCTGTATTCTAATCAGTTTAATACCGCCGGCTGTTGAACCTGCCGACGAACCGACTGCCATCAGAACCAGCACAAACAACCACACAGAAGGTGTAAATCTCATAAAATCTACTGTATTAAAACCGGTGGTAGTTATGACAGAAACTACTGTAAATAAGCTTTCTCGGAAAATCTCTTCCATATTGCCAAAGTTAAACAACTTAGAGAAATCATAAATAGCATAAGCAATCAAACTGGTGAAAAGCAATATTATGAAAACGAAAAATCGAAACTCCTCATTTTCCTTGATTTTAGTGAATTTGCCTTTGAATATAAAATAGAATAAGGGGAAATTAACACCTCCAAAAAACATAAACAAGATAATGATATATTGAATAGCGGGCGATGACCAATAAGCAATATTATTGTTCTTAGTAGAAAACCCACCGGTTGCCAAGGTGCTAAATGCGTGATTTATAGCATCAAACCAACCCATTCCTGCAAGTAATAACAATAATATTTCTATCAGCGTAAGTACTACATAAATACCCAATAATCGTTTGGCGACCTCCGACATATTAGGATGAATTTTGTTTTTGGTAGGACCTGTGGCTTCCGCTAAAAACAATTGCGAAGCTGAAAAACCGAAGATGGGCAAAAGAGCAATCGAAATGGCAATGATACCTAATCCACCTATCCATTGCGTTAAACTACGCCAAAATAATATGCTGTATGGTAGGGCTTCAACATCTTTTAAAATAGTAGCTCCGGTAGTTGTGAAGCCCGACATAGTCTCAAAAAAAGCATCAGTAAAAGAAGGGATATAACCGCTTAACCAATAGGGAAGCAAGCCTATCAGAGTGAAAACCACCCATATAGAAGTCACCACTATTGAGCCTTCCCGCTTGCCTATATCGGGACTTGCCTTTTTACCTATCATAGAAAAACTTATCCCTAACAAAGCAGAAAAAGCGGCTGTAATCAAAAAATACTGGAGTACATTTTCTTTATAAATCAGCGCTACCACCGATGAAAGCAGTAGAAACAGCGCTTCAAACAGCAATAAACCTCCAATAATTCGGAAGATCAGTCTATGATTAATATTTTGAAAAGATGATAGAAACACCGGAAATTCTAATTTATTATTATTGAATTTGGTAGTGAATTGTCAATGCCATTAATGAAACATTTTCTCAATTTGTCTGATAGCCGATGAAACACAGAAGCATATCACATGATCGTCTGGTTGAATATGGGTATCGCCAGCAACTATAAAACCCTCGCCATCTCTAATAAAACCGCCAATATTAACATTGTCCGGGAACTTCAAATTCTTAATTTTGGACTTGGTAATTTTGGAGCCTGCCTTGGCAATAAACTCAACCACTTCAGCATCTGCGGAAGTTAAAGTCCTAACATCCAACACATCCGCATCCAAAGTAAGTTGATAAATATAACCTGCCGTAATCACCTTTTTATTGATAACCGTACCAATATCCATGCTTTGAGCCAAGTTGATATAGTCTATATTTTCAACCTCAGCCACGGTTTTTTTAACCCCAAGTCGTTTAGCCGCCAAACAAGCCAAAATATTCGCTTCCGAATTGGAAGTCACCGCAATAAAAGCATCCGTAGTCTGAATACCTTCTTCTTTCAAGATATCCAAATCAGTTGCATCAGCATTGATAACCAAAGCATGTTGACATTTTTCAGCCAAATCTATACTTTTCTCCCTGTCTTTTTCAAGAATTTTTACGTAAATATGTGATGGTAAAATTTGCACTGTCTTTCTCGCTATTTTACCGCCGCCCATTATCATGGCGCTATTGACTTTAATTTCAACCTTGCCGGTTTGTTCTTTCAAAAAATCAAGGTTTACAGGCTGTGTAATACAATAAATAATATCATTAGCTTTAATTTCATCAGAACCACCCGGAATGATAGTAGTACTACCGCGCTTAATGGCTACTACCCTGAATTTCTTATGATCAAGAAAACCTGTCTTGAATTTTTTATCTAAAATAAGGGCATTTGCTCTGACTTTAATACCTAATAAAACAAGCTCCCCATTGCAAAAACTTAGATTCTGTCTAAGCCATGTTTTTTCAAGAGAAGTAGCTATTTCTTGCGAAGCCAACATCTCCGGATATATCAGATAATCAACCCCTAATTGTTTAAAAAACTCCTTATTTTTAGGTATTAAATATTCATGATTATCTATACGTGCCAAAGTCTTTTCAGCTCCTAAATTAGTGGCAATCATGCAAGAAGTCATATTTACACTTTCGGAAGGAGTCACTGCAATAAACAAGTCGGCACCTTTAACACCAACAGCCTCCAAATCTTGAATGGAGGTAGGAGAACCGATTTTTGTAAGCATATCATAATTATCTTCTAAATCGGTTAATTTATTAGAATCTTCATCCATTAAAGTAATGTTGATGTGCTCTTTAGCCAATAATTTTGCTAAATGAGTTCCACCTTCTCCGGCACCAACTATGATGATTTTCATAAAAACTTATGTGATAATGAGCGATTAAAATCTTCTACTTATAGGTCGATAAAACTTCCGCTATGCCTGATGCATCTAATTTCAATTGAGCGTAGAGTTCAGCCGGACTGCCATGTTCAACGAATTGATCGGGGATTCCAAGGCGTTTGACTTTCACATCATATCCATGGTCCATCATAAACTCAAGCACAGCAGAACCAAAACCGCCATTGATAACGCCATCTTCCACTGTGATAATATTTTTGAATTGCTTAGCAATGGTATGTAATAACTCCTCATCAAGTGGCTTAACAAAACGCATATCATAGTGCGCAAAAGGTAAATTATTGGATTTTTTTACCTTTTGCATAGCTTGTGCAACAGGATTAGCCATGGTACCAATACTTAAAATAGCCACGTCTTTCCCTTCCTGTAAACATACGCCCTTCCCTATTTCCACAGCTTCCATGGTATTTCTCCAATCAACTAAAAAGCCCTTGCCCCTTGGATATCGGATTACAAAAGGATGCTCCCTTTGCAATTGTGCGGTAAACATCAAATTCCTGAGTTCATGCTCATTGCGTGGCGCAGCAATGATTAAGTTTGGAATACATCGCATATAAGCCATATCAAAAGCACCTTGATGGGTAGCACCATCAGCACCCACTATCCCTGCCCTGTCCAAACACATAATCACCGGCAAGTTTTGTAAAGCAACATCATGTATCACGCTGTCATAAGCCCTTTGCATAAAAGTGGAATACACATTACAGAAAGGAATAACTCCCTCTTTCGCCAAACCGGCAGAAAAAGTAACCGCATGTGCTTCCGCAATACCCACATCATACACCCGTTGTGGCATTTCCCTTTGCATAATAGTCATGGAGCAACCCGTTGGCATAGCAGGTGTTACCCCAACTATCTTATCATTCATGCGTGCAAGCTCTAATAAAGTCTCACCAAAAACGTCTTGAAACAAAGGAGGGGTAAGTGCTTCAGGCGATTTTTGTTGAGCACCGGTACTTGCATCAAAACAGCCTGGAGCATGCCAAGCCACTACATTATTTTCGGCAGGCTCATAACCTTTACCTTTTTTACTAATAACATGCAATACCTTCGGTCCTTTAAAGTCCTTGATTTCATTGAAAACTTTTACCAAACCAATAACATCATGCGCATCTATAGGTCCAAAATAACGTATATGCAAACCTTCAAAGATATTCCCATCTTGTCGTGATAGCGTAGCTTTCAAGCTATTCCCTATGGCTAACAGCCGTCTCTTGCCATCATCGCTTATTAGTCTAAGCTTCCGCAAAACGCGATAGATAAAATACCTAAGTTTATTATAAGTTGGAGAAGTGGTCATATTCACCAAAAGCTGTGAAATACCGCCACGCAAAGGATCGATAGCTGTTTGATTGTCATTTAAAACAATCAACAAATCATTCATATCTATAGCTGCATTATTCAAACCTTCAAACGCCAATCCGCCTGTCATAGAACCATCACCTATCACTGCAACTATCTTTCTATCAGGCTCTTTTTTCAGCATAGCTGCTACCGACATCCCCAAAGCTGAGGATATAGAAGTAGAAGCATGTCCGGTTCCAAACGCATCATATTCACTTTCGAAAATACTCGGAAAGCCACTGATACCACCCAATTTCCTATTGGTATGAAAAACATCCCGCCTTCCCGTAAGGATTTTATGTCCATAAGCCTGATGTCCCACATCCCACACAATGCGATCGTAGGGCGTGTTAAACACATAATGCAAAGCAACGGTCAACTCCACACTACCTAAATTAGAGCCCAAATGACCGGGATTTTGGGAAACCTGATCAATGATAAACTGCCTCAACTCATCGCATACTAAAGGCAATTCTTTTAAAGGAATAGTTTTTAAATCGTCTGGGGAATTAATATTGGGAAGATAAGTAGTTTGTGTCATTATTACCAATTTAAATAGCATACAAAATTAATGTTTTTTCTCTAAAAATAAGCATAGCACTTCTATATTAAACATGAAATCTAACAATTAAGTATATCGATATGTTGTAAAATTATTTTTGTAGGCAAATAAACCATAGTTTCGAGATAAACAATTTGTAATATACAAACTTTTTGTGCTGAAGCTTGTTGTATAGATTAAGTATATCAACTGATTTATTTTAACAATATATATACAGATGAAAACAAGCATTTTATAGAATTAATTTTAATAAAAATCAGTTTTTTCTGTATTTTTTATAAGAAAATACTTGTACTTACAGAATATGTATCTATATTTGCAGTCACAAAAAAGAGTATTTAGATAGCAAAATGTCAAAATTATCAAACATTATCTTATTAGTTGTCGTGCTACTTTTGGTCCAAAACCAAGGGTGAGTATGGCTGTTTAATGACTTTTGCTTTAAAATAGATGAAATATCAAAGCCTTTCTCACCCGAAAAGAGAAGGGCTTTTTTAATTTAATTAAAAGAGCTTTATGAAGAAAGTTTTAAGAAGTCAGACCAGCACAGGTGGTCGGAAAATGGCAGGAGCCAGAGCATTGTGGCGTGCAAACGGTGTAACAGACGAACAATTCGGCAAGCCCATCATTGCCATAGTTAATTCCTTTACGCAATTCGTTCCCGGTCATGTACATTTGCATCATATTGGTCAAATGGTCAAAGCTGAAATCGAGAAATTGGGTTGTTTTGCAGCAGAATTCAACACCATAGCGGTGGATGACGGTATTGCCATGGGTCATGATGGCATGCTATACTCCCTACCCTCCCGCGATTTAATTGCAGATAGTGTGGAATATATGGTGAATGCACATAAAGTAGATGCTATGATTTGCATTTCCAATTGCGATAAAATCACTCCGGGCATGTTGATAGCAGCTATGCGTTTGAATATCCCTACTGTTTTTG
>CAYPYZ010000104.1:0-6893 GCA_964414805.1 uncultured Paludibacter sp. | reverse complement strand
AACATCGTTCTATTATCGGGCATTACATCCAAAAAACTATCACAGGAAGTATGCGTGATTAATGTCAGCGTTACCGTCAATATATATAATATGTAATTTCTCATTGTTCTTCTTTGTTTATCTTTATTCATCCTATCATCTTTAGAAACCTACTCTTAATGAGAGCGTAAACTGTTTCGGCATGGGCGTAGCCACCCCACCGGTATTCATAAACTCAGGGTCTTGCCCGTTGAGTTTTTTATCTGCATATAGCAATGCTAAATTAGTAGCTTGCAATTTTACGGAAGCGGTACTCACTTTCGCATAATCCAACCATTTTCTAGGAATATCATAGGCTACGGAGATTTCTTTCAAACGAATAAAATCGCCTTTAGCTGTACGAATGGTTGAATAATTATAGGCATTATAAGCATAAGATAAATTATCCACATTTTGCAATTGACGCAAGCTGGCAATGGTCGGTATATTCGTCACCTGCTCATCACCCGGTAATACCCAGCGGTTTTTAAACTCTTTAGGATTGGCTGCCAAATCAGAATATCCTGCAAAGAAAGCATTATCCATACGTACTTTATTGCCAAAAGCATAAGTAAATAACAGGTTTAATCGAATGCCTTTATAACCGAAAGTATTGTTCAATGAACCGGTAAATGGTGGGTCTGTTGCGCCTTCATACACCAAATAATCTATTTTTTCATTTTCTTGGAAATAGATGTCAGCAATAGTCACTTCGCCGTCTTCATTGATAAAGGTTGGCAAGCCCTCCTCGTTCAAACCTACAAAAGGAATAGAAAATAATGAGCGTACCGGATAGCCCTGTTTAGGATAACCCATACCGGTAATCAAATCTATCACACGGGATTTAGATTTTAAATCTGTAATTTTGGTGGTTTGGTATGTAAACACAAAATCTGTATTCCATCTAAAATCCTTGGTATGTATATTCTTAGTTTCAACGGCAAACTCAAAACCTGTAGATCGCATGGAAGCTACATTTGCCCATTTAGCAATGGAACCGCCACCTATACCGGTAGTATAAATTTGACCCATTAAATCGAAGTTATTACGTATGTAATAGTCGGCCACCAAATTTATTTTCTCTTTTAAAAACCCAAGATCTACCCCTACATTAAACTCATGTTTTTTCTCGTAAGTCAAATCTTTATTTTCTGTTTCTGCCAATAACAATCCGCTTTCCATCACGGAGGAACTCGGTCTCCAAGGCGTATCCGGCAAGTAAATAGGTAAGGAATTGGTGATGAATGCAGGACCTGCATCAGCAGTCAGCGAATAAGAAGCCTTCAACATCGAGTGAGAAAGTACGGGATTCATAAACCATTCTTCCTCGTGCATATTCCAAGCGCCGGCTATATTGTAAGTTGGTAGCCAACGGGCTTGGCGCGAGCGACCGAGTTTATTAGTTCCTTCATAGCGGCCGGTTAGGTTGGCTACATATTTATGCATATATGCATAAGTAGCTGTTCCAAAAAACGCTAAGTTCCGTTTGAGTGTAGGATTAAAAGAATAATAGGGAGAATTTTCCTCCTTACTTTGTTTAAATACACTTGGGTCGAAGAAGGAGCTCATGCCATTTTCGAATTGCACACCCCAAAATCTTCCCCATACACGGCTACGCGAAGTGGAGTTCAACTCCATACCACCATACATATTCAATGTATGTTTACCTTCATCAAATTCTTGGCTATAGCTTGAAGACAGGCGGAAGTCGGCACTCATCAATTCATAATTGGTTCTATCATAAATACCACCTTTCGGCAAAACCGTTTCTTTCATGGCTTGCGGATTATCCGGGTCGCGATACAAATAAGGGTTCACATCCCTGATGGTTTCATTTTCACCCTCTTCACCATATTCGGTACCAGCACGATATGCCATAGCCATATTGGATTTATCCAAAATATAATGCTCTTGTGAGGAAGTCTGATAACGCAAAGAACCCAATGCATTAGCTGACCAACCGGGCAAAATTCTCCATGTTAAATCTGTTTGGAACTTTAAATCATCCACCAACAAATCAATGTAATTATTATCCAATTCATGGAAAATATTAAAAGAAGCATAATTCCTTCTATAATTGGTATAGGGGTCTAAAGTCCTGGAAGTATTCAATGCAAAGGAATAAGGGTTAATATCGAAACCCCGTTTCACTTCGCCTGAAACCACGTCTGTTTCTCTATTCAGAGTGCCTGGAGCTTTTTGTCCACGATGCGAGGCACTTCCCTGCACTTTCAGTTCCAAAGCATCATTGATTTTATACGAGCCATTGGTATTGAAAGTATAGCGTTGTACATTGTTGGAGGCAGTCCATCCCGGATCCGACATTGCTGAAAGCGACATATAATAAGAGGATTTTTCGGTACCGCTTGAGAAGCTCACAGAATGGTTTTGCATGACGCTATTGTTAAACAACAAATCAAACCAGTCGGTATTTCGAAATTCTGCTTGGCGCAGGTAATCATTTTTAGCTTGAGTGGTATTGGCTAAACCATAAACAGGATTGCCAAATTCATCCACTCCCATGTAGGTATTGATTAAATCATACATTTTACCATATACACCGGAGCTTGAAGAAGCTGCTAAGGAGGCAAATTCCAACCATCCTTTTTCCTCTAATTCTTTATAGATACCCATTTGTTCTTGGGAATTAGAGATATTAAAATCACGGTAATTGGGTTTTAAACGCATGGTTAGTTCAGCTGTATAATTCAGGGAGCTGGTACCTGCTTTTCCTCTTTTGGTGGTTACCACAATAACGCCACTCATTGCGCGAGCACCATAAATAGAGGTTGCGGAACCATCTTTTAGGACTTGAATGCTTTCAATATCATCAGCATTAATACCTGCAATAGCGGAAGAAATCAGGGTTTCAGCATTTCCGGAAGACAGGTCATCACTGGAAATATCTATAGCATCTTCTATCACTACCCCATCCACTACCCATAGCGGTTTGGAATTACCATAGATGGAAGTCGCACCCCGCACACGAATTTTAGGAGCAGCACCAAAAGTACCGGAAACGTTTTGCACAGAAACACCTGCAACACGACCTTCTAAGGAGCGACTGATATCTGCTACACCATCTAATTTAGCTTTGGAAGCATCAATTTTAGTAGTTGATCCTGTAAACAATCGGCGATCGGAGGAAGTCATACCCGTTACCACCACCTCGCTCAAAGCGAAAGATTCTGGATTCATGGTGTATTTGCCATTAGCACTAAACTTCGCTTCCATATCTTGCATGCCTAAGCACGAAAGGACTATATCTTTAGAAAGCCATTGGTTGTCTAATTGAAATTTTCCATCTAAGTCGGTTACAACAATGACTTGCGGATTTTCTTTAACCTTAATCACCGCACCAATCAATGGTTCACCTAAGTCATCTACAACAGTAGCAGTAGTTTTTCCTGTTTGTGCTTGGGTATTTACAGACCAAAGCAATAGCAAGAAAAAGAGCATCAAATACTTTTTCATTTTATATTACACCTTAAAATTGCATGCTATAGCT
This sequence comes from uncultured Paludibacter sp., assembly GCA_964414805.1. Classification (GTDB taxonomy): domain Bacteria; phylum Bacteroidota; class Bacteroidia; order Bacteroidales; family Paludibacteraceae; genus Paludibacter. The sequence continues at coordinate 3,367 of CAYPYZ010000104.1, read as the reverse complement.
TACATATAAGTTAACTAATAGGACTACAATATTTTTGCAAGTCGCAAAGTTAATATTTTTTAGTGTGTTCAATGCATTATGATTGTTAATTAACACTTCTAATGCTAATAATTAGGTTTATTGAGGATTTAAGGCTTCAATTTGTCAATTGAAGCCTTGAATCTTAAGACAGAATGTTAAAAATCCTACATACTCAATTTACTAAACAAGGTGTTATTGCTGAGTTTGTTAATTTTTCCATGTTTAGATTGGATAGCCTTTGTATCTATTAATTTCGGATCACCCATTATAATAATGGTTACAGCCTTATCTTTTATCTGATTTTGATAAAATTCAAGAATTTGTTCAAAGCTTAAATCTTCAATTTTTTGTCTATTGATTTTCGCCGGATCGTCAGTATATCCTAATAAATTCCAATTACTATAAAGCGTACTTCTATTTCTAAAAGTCGGCTTCCTGCTTAAAGCACTTTGTTTTAGATAAGTTTTGATATTCTCCAAACGTTCCGGATGTTCGGGCATATCTTTCAGCAAGGACATATACAAATCAATAGCACCAGCTACTTTATCAGGTTGTGTTCCTACATAGCCAATAAAATGCGTGTTCTTTTGTTGTATAGGTGGTTTGGATAAATACCCCACTGCCGTATATGCCATGGAGTTATTTTCACGAATTTCTTGCATCACCAAGCCATTAAATCCTCCACTAAAATACTGATTAAAAGCATCTATGGTCACATCATCTGCAATGCTATAATCAAATCCATCTATATAAAAATAAATCTTAGCTTGTTGTGCATCTTTATTGGGCAAGAAATAAATAGTCTGTTGGTCATATTTTACTTTATCCGGAACCACAGGCGAATCACCCGCTTTCACCCCTTCTTTTAATGGCAATTTCGCTTTTAAAACTTCTGCAACTTCCGCTATCGGTCGTTTACCTGCATAATGTATATCTAATTCATAATCAGTTGCCCTAACGATCTCACCTGTCAGCTCACTCAGGGTTAAGAAATACACATCTTTCAAAGAAAGCCTGTCTATATAATCCGATTTATTTTTATAAAGAGCATAATCCAACAATGCATTGCCTAAAATATCCGCACTTTTCTTCTCATACATAAAACGATTGGAGATTTCCATACCCACCACGCGATTCAACTGTTTTTCATCCAATTTTGGCATCAAGGTTTGGCGAGTCATCAATTGACAAATTGACTCTAAGTTATCTTCCAAACCCACTAAAGTGATAGAGAAATAATCATCATTTACTGCATAGGTACAGCTTGCATTCAGCTCACTGAATTGTCTACGTACATCCTGCGGATCATCAAAGGGCATGATACCAGCAGAGTTCATCAACTCTGTAGCATAGGCCAATTTGGGCATATGATGCGTGCCCACAGCGTATTTTAGGACAATAGAAAAATAATCATTTAGAGGATTATTGGTATAATGTAGATTGACTTTATCATACATTTTCACAGTTTGCACATCATCCATTTGGTTGTATACTTCAGCCAATTCCTTTACGGGTATGGCTTTTAGGTAACTTGCATATGCAGAACTTTGTCCTTTAGGTTGGTCTATAGGTTTGATATCCGGTTTCCTAAGTTTATTTTTCTTAGGAGTACCTATATCAATTGAAATGGTCATATGGTTAGCATCTAAATATTTTTTTGCTGTTTGTTGTATATCTGCTTTTGATAAAGCATTGATTTGCTCCGGAAGGGAGGTATAATAATCTAAAGGAAGTTGATATACAAAGATATTATTCAGCAGACTAATTTTACTATTTGGATTTTCCAACATCAATTCATAAGTACGTAACTCGCTGTTTTTCACCGATTCTATCAGCCAATCTTCTATATCTCCTTGTTTTAATTTATCTACTTCCTGCATTACGATTCTTTCTGTTGCTTTGTCTGAGTCGTATCTACGTTGATTGGCATCATAGTATGGTATAGCTTGAATCAGGAAGCGACCTTCATCCCTGCGGGAATCTAAGGAAGCCACTGCTTGTTGCACATCCCCATCCATGGTTATTTTATCTAACAGACCGGTATTCATGGAATTGGATAGTAGTTTAGTACAAAAATCCAAAGCAATCTCATCTTGATGTCCTACCGGTACGGCTTTATAGCCCCAAATCACGAAAGGCGAATAGCCCAATTTAGCACTATGTTTTGGGTTTCCTGAAAAATCAGCTGTAGGATAGGCAGGTCGGTTAGGTATTTTTTTATCTTTCAAGCGTCCAAATTTAGTTTCTATCAAAGGCTTAGCATCTGCAATGTCAAAATTACCTGTTAATATTAAAGCCATATTGGATGGAACATACCAAGTATTATAAAACTCGATAAGCTTGCTTAAACGTGGGTTTTTCAAATGTTCAGGTGATCCAATGATATCTCTTTCATAGGGATGTCCCTTATACAAATGCGACATCATAAACTCTCTGATATGGGTGAAGTTATTATCCTGATACATATTGTATTCTTCAAATACATTTTCAAGTTCAGCCTGGAATGAACGAAATACGGGATTGATCAATCTTTCGGAATATAAATCCAACCATTTTTCCAATTGAAAACTTGGGAAATTATTGTAATATAAGGTCATGTCGTAGGATGTACCGGCATTCAAACCTTCACCGCCCATACCTTCTACTAAGTTTGAGAACTCATTGGTCATAGCATATTGAGCAGCCAATAGTGATTCTTCATTAATAAGTTGCTCTATACCTGCACGTAGTGCCAGGTCTGTTGTTTCAGCATATTGGTCATATAACTGAATAATCCTTTCATAATGAGGTTTTTCTTTTTCCCAATCTAGGGCACCGATTTTTTCAGTTCCTTTAAAAAGCACATGTTCTAAATAATGTGCTAATCCGGTAAATTCAGCAGGTTCATCTATGGCGCCGGCACGTACGGTCACTACGCCTGATACATCCGCTTGGTTTTTATCCGGCCAGAGATAAACGGTCATACCATTATTCAATTGATAAGCAGTAAATTCAGTATTTTGTTGTGCAAAGACGCCTAAGGCTATAGCCAACAAAGCAATCAAAGAGAATAGTTTCTTTTGCATGGATTTAATTTTTGAATAGATAATATAGATAATTGGCAAAGGTAATCAATGCTTTTTAAATTTTGACGAATATACGTTTGTATTTGTTTAAAAAACGAAAATGGCTAAGCACTACCTTTTCTTATCCCAAAAATGCAGAAGTATGCAGAGCGGTTATATTATCTCCAAAGGTTTTTTGTTGGGTGTCGTTGGATAAAATAAAGCAATGCTTCAACGGCTTGTTCAATATATCCTGTAAACCCGAGAAGTTTTTTGCATCCGTTTTATTGATGTTTTCGGAG
>CAYPYZ010000103.1:0-6941 GCA_964414805.1 uncultured Paludibacter sp. | reverse complement strand
CTTCATCAGGTACTAACACATTGGTACTGCATAACTCAGCAATTTTTACTAAACTTTCTGTCAATCCCAATCTAATAGTCGAACAAGTTGCATGTACAGTGATTGGTTCATCCGTTTGCGTAAATTCTAACTTACTTAATAAGAATTTATAAATAAACTCAACCGGTTCATACATATCAATGCCTTGAATATTATTGCGCATACGCAATAGACATGGACTTTGATCGCATAATACAGGATATTTTCCATTTTCAGTAGCTATCAATAAAGATTGCTCTAACTCTTTGGTTTTGCTATTAGCAATGTCAGGCATACCCTTACTTTCCCAAATGGTACCACAGCAAAGCTTGTCCATTTTGGGTGGGAAGATAACCTGATAACCAGCTTTTTGCAAGAAAGCCACAAGTTTATGAGTCAATGGTGTTTGATCCGTGTCATTATGCGAAGGACCCATCATTTGATTCAAACAGCTTGGGAAATAAACTACTTTGAAAGCTGATGTTTCCTGATTGGTTATATCAACCGGTTTATTGCTTTTGGGTAAAGTGGCTGTCCACAATGGGATATTCTTCCCACTGGCATGATGTAAACCTTTACCTATGGTATCAACAGCCTTATTGCCTATAAGCTTTCTTGTTATATTAGCAGTCCCTAACGCGAATTTTAATCCGGATTTTAGCCCTTTAAAGTTATTAGCAGTCCAAGCCCCTATTTTAAAACTAATAGGTCGTTTTTGATTTTTTTGTTCTCGTAATACTTGCGTAAAATCGCCTACATTGATGCTGACTGGGCAAGCCAACATACAAAGGCCATCCACAGCACAAGTTTGCTCCCCATCGTAGACATAGGCTTTTTCCAATTCCTTTAACAACTTGGGATTTTCGCCATTAGCTCTCAATCTGGAAATTTCTCTTTGAACCACAATTCTTTGTCGTGGTGAAAGCGTGAAACCCCATGACAGACAGTTTACTTCACAAAAACCACATTCAATGCACTTATCCACAATAGGATGTGTCAGTGGCAATGGCTTGATATTTTTAACATAACAATCCGGGTCTTCATTGAAAATAACACCGGGGTTAAGTATGCCATTCGGATCAAATAAGTACTTAATCTCACGCATCAATTCGAAGGCATCGTCACCCCATTCACGCTGTACGAAAGGAGCCATATTCCTACCTGTACCGTGTTCTGCTTTGAGGGAACCATCATATTTATCAAGCACCAAATCTGCCAACTCATTCATCATATTGGTATATTGAGCAATGGCTTCCGGAGTATTGAAAAATTGGTTGAGGATGAAGTGGTAATTGCCCTCTAAAGCATGGCCGTAAATCACCGCATCATCATAGCCGTTTTTATCCAATATTTTTCTTAAATCGTCCACTGCATCTGCAAAGACTTCCATAGGGAAACATACGTCTTCAATCAAACAGGTAGTTCCCAAAGGGCGCATAGCCCCGGCTGTTGGGAAAATACCTGAACGGATTTTCCAATAAGCTACGAAAGTTTTAGGGTCAGTAGTAAATGTAACAGGAAATAAAGTCTTATAAGCTTTCGCAATATTTAAAATTTCAGCAGTCTTATCAGCTAATTGATGTTCGCTATTCGCCTCAATCTTTAGTAATAAAGCTGTAGCATGCTCTGGAAGATTTTTTATTTCCGGAAGTATGTCCGATTCATTTTCAACAGATTTTAAAGCCTTTCTATCGAAGAATTCTACTGCACTGATACGCGATTGTTTTAAAGCTACAACCAATTCACTGGCTGTACGAGTGTCTTCAAAAAAAATCATGGCAGTTGATTTATATGCCATATCATCCGTAGTCTGCATTTCTAATTCAGATAGGAAAGCTAAAGTTCCTTCCGAACCTACTATCAATCGGGTGATAATATCAAATGGGTCATCAAATTCCGCAAAAGGTAAAATATTAAGCCCCGTAACGTTTTTTATAGAATATTTTTTACGAATTCTATTGAATAATGTACGATTTGCACGGGTCTTATCCCTTAATTCAATAATTTTTTGAATGAAATCAGGATGCGTTTTTTTGAATGCTTCCTTGCTTTGTTCATCACTTGTATCCAACACAGTACCGTCTGCCAAAACTAATCTGGCAGATTGTATCATTTTGTAACTGTTTTCGTGGATACCGCAACTCATTCCCGAAGCATTGTTCAGCACAATACCTCCAACCATAGCTGAATTGATAGAAGCAGGATCGGGTGGAAAGCGCTTACCGTGAGCTTTTAGAATGTTATTGGCACGCTGTCCAATCAAGCCTGGCTGCATGCGTATAGATTTCTTGTCCTCAGCAATTTGATATTTATCCCATTGTTTACCGGCTATTACCAAAACAGAGTCTGTCAGGGATTGACCCGACAGACTTGTTCCGGCAGCCCTGAAAGTTAAGGGAATGCCATATTGTTGAGCAGTCTTAATGATTTGAATTATCTCTTTTTCGTTTTCGGTATGGAGAACGATGCGCGGAATTAATCTATAAAAACTGGCATCTGTTCCCCATGCCAAACGACGCATATAATCAGTGATTACACGCTTTGCAGGGATAAACTGCTGGATGTCTTTTAAAAAAGAATCGTACATACGCTTCTTTAATTATTTAGATAGATGCGTTATTTTACCACTATAATTGGTCTTGAAACAACCACATCCGGAGTTTTAACCTTTAAAATATAAGTTCCTTGGTTGAACTCATGTATATCTATTTGATTGCCAACAGCTATTTTCAATAGCATACCATTTAGAGCATAAAACTCTATAACGGTCAAGTCTTCATTAGCTGTATTTACATTAATTACGTCAGAGGCAGGATTAGGATATATCTGTATGCCCTTAGCTGTAGGTAGTTCCTCCAAACCAAAGATTACCTCGTCATACATCAATAAATTGTCAACAAAAATTTCTGTTTTACGCGGTAACATACCGTCCTTTCCAATAATTCTGAAGCCAACAAGCTGGTGGAAATCTTCTGTTTCAAACTCAGCTTCTACGTATTCCCATCCTACGAAGGTCAAATCACAGAGTGTTAAGTATTTAGTTTCTGTACCTGCCTCAAAAACTAATTGTAATTCATTGCCTGACATATCACCAAATACGTGCAGACCAAAGGCTTTTTTAGTATCGAAACTTACTATTGGTTCTGCGGTTGTGAACACAGCTTCTCCATGTAATTGAGAAAACTCAACAGCAATTTTGTAAGAAGATTTTTCAAATAATTTTGTACTGGTATTTCTTGCGATAGAAGATTTGCTAACATGCTCGCTTTGAACATCATCTAAAGTAAAGAGATTTGCATCCTCGAAAGGTTCAATAACCTCCTTGTCAGTCACCTTGATATCTGCCGCTTTAAAGTGTACTTCATAAGGGTCAACGAATTTAACACCATCAACGTCTTTCAATTCGCTTCCAACCCTTACATAATATTCATTTCCTGGAACCAATGGCTCTGAAAGCTCAAAGAAGAAATCACCATAAGGATCTCCAATTTTATTTTGTTTTACCGAGCGCGTTGGTTTGTCAAATGCCTTACCTGAAATATCATATACGTTGATTTCATCGCGTGTGCTGGATGTATCTAATTTCTTGTCAAATACCAACCATATTTGCGGTTTTTCTGCATAAACCCTCTCATTACCATCATCAGGATATCCACCTATCAATACTAAACGGTTTCTATCAGCTGTAGTAAATGTAAAACTGAAGTCTTCCTCCATTCCAACATTGCCGGGATGCATAGCTGATTTATCCAATTTTACAGTATATAAAGTTGATTTTTCTAAAGGATAATGAGGTTTGAATCGCAAGCGGTATTGACTATCTTCAAAGGTTAAATCACCTGCAACAGATGGCGTGATAGAGAATGCAGCAGCTGTAGATACTTCATCCATATCCCAGTTGAATTGCAATATTATATCTGTTGAAGTGATAACTAATTCCTCCGGACCAACTTTCGGAGAATAATCGATTACTTCTGGTGGAGTGTTACGCTCTCTATTTAATTCAAAATTGAAATAGCTGATTTCATCTTGTACCACTACGACTTCTTGTTCTCTACTATGATATCCTTCAGCCTCCACCTTTACAGTATAAGTGCCCGGTGCTAAGTCTTTAAAAGCATATACACCATTGCGGCGGTTATCAGTGGTGTAAGTTTTATCTGTACCTACTATGGTAACAACAGCTCCTTCAATTGGTAGTAGTACGTCTTTACCATGTTTTCTGTATGTACCGTCAAGAATTAGTAGGCGACTATCCTTCACCCATCCGGCAATATTACCTGTAGGTATTTTAGCATTATCAAAATAGGTACAAAAAGCTTTTTTGAAGTTCCAAGCTTCTAACCACTTGTATTCCATATTTAACAAACGATAGGTTTCCGGAATATAGTCATGCATAGAGCCTTCCGAAATAACACCCGGAACGGTCAGGCCGCGTAAAACACCATAACCATCAGACCAGCCCATGGCAGTACGACCAAAAGTTTTGTCACCCGTAACCCTATATGCAGCAGAGGTCCAATGCGTAATTTCATTTTTAATTAAATTTTTAGCTATCTCAGTACTGATATCTCTACTTTCATCAGACTTAGGAGTAGCAGTAGGATATTTTTGTTGTGGGTCGTTTGTGTCTACGCCCGCATATAACATTAACACTGAATTAGCTGTTCCAGAACCTGCATTACTATGTATAGATAACATAAAATCAGCTTTAAATTCATTGGCCATACGCACAATTTGAGATAGTGGTAAGTCATCCTCGGTACGATTTAATGTACGTGACATTTGGACTGTAGCTCCTAACTCCTCAAGCATCGGCTTTAGCATTAAACCTTTGTCGAGATTACTTTGAGACTCCCAAAATCCAACATTAGGTCCAACACTCGGAAATAAAGGTGTAGGAATACCCCTATCGTCTGAATCCCAACCACCATGACCAGGATTAATGTGAATTTTTACACCGGTTAAATCTTGTGCATTTGCCATATGTCCAAATAATAGGAATAAAGGCAATATGTAAATCAATAGTTTTTTCATGATTAATTGTTTTGAAAATTATTGTATTGTAAGTTCAACTATATAGATAACACCGGGATCAGTATTGTAGGCGATTTTTCCGGCTTTCGCTGATGCAGTGGGGAACATAGCCATATGCTCAGGACTACTAATAACTTGTTCTGTTTTACCATTGATACTTTTCATGATAATTTTAGATTCAGTCACTATATGCCCATCATCTCTGTCAATCATGCCCACTACATACTTATCATCATACCAAATAGGTGCATTCAAATAACCTAAATCATATAAAATTTTACCATTTAAATCGCATACGAAAGTACCGCTGGCAGGAGCAGTGAATAATATCATTTTTCCATTAGGTGACATAGATGCCCAAATATAACCGTTAGCATCTTCTATAGGATTTAAAACGATTCTTTTATTGTTTTTTATAATGTTGAGATCTACGCCGTCACTCCATACGTAATTATTAATCACTTGATTAGTTTCTCCAAAAGTTGTTTTAAAGATTTTATTTTCAGCCAATAATACTACACCATTATGATAACTCTGAATATGGCTGACGCTACGGCGCTCAGGCTTTAGCATTTCAACAGTATTGCCTGTAGCTATACTGTATGATTTAACACCTTCCTGACGTAAACGATTTACATAAACAGTGTTTTTGTAAAACACACGTTTACCATCTTTACTGAAAACAGGATCAAAACCAGCACCTTCATCTTCAGTGATTTTAGTAATACTTGCATCAAGAAAATTATACAAACTTAGTCCATCATAAGAACTAGAACTAAAAACAAGCTGACTACCATCCTCATTAAAAGTAGGATGATATGCATGCTCATCCGTAAGTTTATAGGTTTTATTGACAGTGATAGTTTGAGCATTAACACCCATAACCATCATTATTATAGCAATAAAATAAGTTGTTTTTTTCATATGGCAATTATATTTAGTTTGTTAATATTTTGTCATGTTGATTAAGCTACAAATATAAGTTTATTAAATGGCTTATTGGGTAATAATGATTTTTTTTATGAAATTTTGTTGATTGAAGTTCACTTTCAAAATATAAATACCTGGCTCCAAATAATTCAAATCCATACTATAAGTATCGCTGTAAGTGTCTGTTATTTCATACTTTAGGTTTTGCAAATAGCTTCCTTGCAGAGAAAATAAATCCATTTTCAAATCGGTATGTACTCTTTCCGGAAGTTGTAAACTTAAATGTTTATCATAGATACCCACTTTTATGTCTTGCTGACTTGTAGGATTGCTGATACTTGTTTCATCCTCAGCAGGATAATGTGCATATAAAGCATCCCATGCTACCGTATAGTTTTGCACTGCCGCTGCATTCAACCTAATTTTTAATTTCTTAAATGTAATAGGGAATTTTGGAACCTCCCAAGCTATTCCATTACTTGCAAAAGGTATAATAATTTCTTGTTCGCCGGCTGCTTGCTCTGCCGTTGTATAGACTATACTATTGCCACCGGCATCTTCAAAAGTAAAGATAAATTCCTTAAAAATATTATCCGTATTCACGTATTTCCAACTAAGAGAATCGGGTAAACCATACAATATTATATCTTTTTCTAAATCAATATAAGGTCCTCTACCAGCTGTGAAATCAAAATTCATCACAACTTGATTGTCTGAAGGATTACTTATATCAAGATTTTTAACTCCCGTCATTTTGGTACTAAACTCGTTTAAATCGGAAAAATCAGGCACAAGCTGTTTCCCTTTTCCTATTTCAACTACCACATTCAAAGATTTACTGATGTCTCCAAGTTGACCGATAACAGAGGAATTGCCATTGGCAACACCACGCAGCACACCATCTTCTATCCGACAAACTTGACTATCATCAATTTGCCAAGCAAATGTGCAGGTGA
>CAYPYZ010000102.1:0-6942 GCA_964414805.1 uncultured Paludibacter sp. | reverse complement strand
GCATACGTGCGGTTATAGAAGCTATTCAAGCCGGTAAAAACATCGATAAAATCATGCTTAGAAGGGATATGTCCAATGATTTGTTTCGTGAACTGTCTGGTCTGATAAAAGAACTACAAATCCCTATTCAGAAAGTGCCCATTGAGCGATTGAATCGTATCAGCATGAAGAATCATCAAGGGGTAATCGCTTTTATTTCACCCATTGAATTTCAACGTATAGAAGATATTATTCCCAATATTTATGAAGAAGGCAAAGATCCATTTATAGTGGTTTTGGATAATATTACAGACGTCAGGAATTTTGGTGCCATTGCTCGAACCTGCGAATGTGCCGGTGTACATGCTATTGTTATTCCGACCAAGGGTGGTGCTGCCATCAATGCGGATGCTGTAAAAACCTCTGCCGGAGCATTGATGAGTATCCCTGTTTGCCGTGTTGAAAATCTTAATCAGAGCTTAAAATTTCTGTCAGATTCTGGATTAAAACTGATTGCAGCCACAGAAAAAGCAAAGCAAAACTATACTTCAGTTGATTATAAACAGCCTATAGCCATTGTGTTAGGTTCAGAAGAGGATGGCATAGATGCCGCTAATTTACGCATTTGTGATGAGTTAGTTGCCATACCTGTTGTAGGCAGTATAGATTCCTTAAATGTCTCTGTGGCAGCGGGCGTCATGCTTTATGAGGCACTCAAGCAGCATATGCAAAATGGGGAATAGTATTGAATTTTTCAAATATTATAATTCAAATATTATAAACTATATATTCAAAATGCAAGCATGACTATCAAGCAAATTACAAAATTTTCTACGGAAGTATATCAGGCAGTAAAAGTCTTAATTCCTCAATTAGGCGATGACTTAACACCACCTACGGAAGAGGAATTTAGAGATATGTTGAACAGTGAAAGTGTCCATTTCTTTGTAGCACAAATTGATGAAAAAATTGTAGGTATGTTAAGCATAGGTAGTTATTTGATTCCTACCGGTAGAAAAATGTGGATAGAAGATGTGGTTGTTTCTCAAACTGTTAGAGGACAAGGCATAGGAAAAGCACTAATATTATATGCCATTGCTTATGCTCGTCAGGCCGGTGTGCAAGCCATTATGCTCACTTCGCGTCCGCAAAGAGTGGCTGCCAATAGTTTATATCAAAGTTTAGGTTTTATTAAACGAGATACGAATGTATATATCTATAATCTTTGAAATTAATTAATAGTTTTTTTAGATTTGTTTTCTATCTTTTGATTATCTTTGTTTTTTATTTCCTATTTAATAAATGCTAAAGACTATTTCAGACTATAATTTCAGACTGTATCATGCAAGATATTTTAAAGCATTTCCAACTTAAAACCGTTATTACAGCGATAAAACCGTTAAAAATCGGCCATATCAATGATTCATTTATAGTGTCCGGTGACAATCCTCATGATGAATCTTATTTCTTACAAAAGATTAATCATGCTATTTTCCAAAATGTGGCAGGTTTACAAAATAATATTCAAATTGTAACCGATCATTTACGGAAGAAATACGCTGAAAAGGGCGAAAAAAATATTCAAGAAAAGGTTTTACAATTGGTTAAAACGCATGATGACAAACTGTTCTACCAAGATACGAAAGGTAATTATTGGCGCGTGTATGTCTTCATTAAAAACACACATAGTTATGATGCCATTACTCCGGATTTAGCCTATGAAACAGGTAAAGCTTTCGGTGATTTTCACCAAATGATAGCTGATATTCCTGTTAACCAGTTGATTGACAGCATACCTGATTTTCATAATGTGACATTCAGGGTACAACAACTGAAAGAGGCTATCCAAGCAGATAAGGCAGGTAGGCTGAGCGAAACCCAATGGATGGTTGATGAATTATTAGCGCGTGCAGATGAGATGTGTATGCCTCAAAAGCTTTTTGAATCCGGTGAAATGCCCGGAAGAATCAGTCACTGCGACACCAAAATAAACAATGTGTTATTCAATGAAAATGATGAACCAAGTTGTATAGTGGATTTGGACACCATGATGGTGAGTACAGTTTTATCAGATTTTGGTGATTTTATGCGTACTGCTGCTAATACAGGCGAGGAGGATGATACTGACTTAAACAATATAGATGTAAATCTTGCTGTGTTTGAAGCTTATACCAAAGGCTATCTTGAAAAAGCTAATTTCTTGACAGCGATAGAATTGGAATATTTAGCATTTGGTGCCAAAATGTTGTCTTATATGCAAACAGTTCGTTTCTATGCAGATTACCTCAATGGTGATACTTATTATAAAATCAATCATGCCGAACATAATTGGCAAAGGTCTTTAGCACAATTTCAATTACTCAAAAAACAAGAAGAACATTTCCCGAAAATGCAGAAAATTGTCCGAAAATATTCAAAATACTAACTATTAAATAACACATTTACTATGCAATTAGATTTAAGCTCTAAAATTACATTAGAAAGAATACCGGAAAGGTATTATCAGCCGGCTAATGAAATTGAAAAAATTAGTCAGACGCAATTTGAAAAAATTGAGACTGAAATTTTTGAATCCGCAAAAAAAGGTTCTAAGGCTACTGCTGCTGAAATTGCAGCCATTATCAAAGCTAAACAGGCTAACAATCAGACTTGTGTCTTAGGTTTACCCGGAGGTTCATCGCCCCTTACTGTATACGAATACTTAGTTGCCATGTATAAAAAGGGAGACTTAAGTTTTGATAATGTAGTGGTTTTCAATATCACAGAGTTTTATCCTATCAAGCAATACAAGCAACATAACAACACAAAAATAATCAAGGAAAACCTGTTGGAAAAGGTGAATTTCAATATGGATAATTTCCATACTTTGATACCTGATAAAAACGAGAAGAATATACATGCTTTCTGCAATGCTTACGAACAATTGATTGCCGATTATGGTGGATTTGATTTTGTGTTGGTAAGTATTGGTTTAATAGGTAATCTGGCTTATAATGAACCGGGTTCTAATATTGGTTCTAAAACACGTTTAATGTTGTTAGATGACCAATCTCGCAATGATTTAAATCAGTTTTATAATTCGACAGATGACATCCCAACTTACGGATTTACAGTGGGCTTATCGTCTTTGATGGAAGCTCGTAAACTGACTTTATTGGCTTGGGGTGAGCATAAGGCTGAAATTATTAAAAAAGTAATAGAAGACAAACGCGATGAAGCTGTTCCTGCTTCACAATTACAATTACATAAGCATGCTAAGGTAGTCACAGACGTAGATGCTGCGCAAGGTTTAACGCGTATCAGTCAGCCATGGTTGGTAGGTTCATGCGATTGGACTAACCAATTGATTCGTCGTGCTATTGTATGGTTATGCGAAAAAACAGGCAAACCTATTTTAAAGTTAACCAATAAGGATTATAACCAACATGGTTTGGATGAATTATTGGTAAAATTTGGTTCTGCCTACGAAGTGAACATCAAAATTTTCAATGACTTACAACATACCATTACCGGATGGCCGGGTGGCAAACCTAATGCAGATGATAGTAATCGTCCGGAACGTGCTTTTCCTTTCCCCAAAAGGGTAATCGTATTTAGTCCGCATCCTGATGATGACGTAATTTCCATGGGTGGTACCTTCCAACGCTTAGTAGATCAAGGACATGATGTACATGTTGCCTACCAAACTTCCGGCAATATTGCTGTAGGTGACGAAGAAGCAATCAGATATGTTTCCATGATGAAAAATATGTCTGAAAAATACAAAAAAAACTCCTGCGGCGTTGAAAGTAAAATAGATGAGATTTTAGACGTATTGTTGAATAAAAAAGAAATGACTCCTGAAATCTATAAAGATATTCTATTTATTAAAGGAAGAATACGCCGTGAAGAGGCAAAATCTGCTTGTAGGTATGTGGGTTTAAAACCTGAAAATGTACACCATTTAGATTTACCTTTTTATGAAACCGGTGCCGTGAAAAAAGGTGATTTAAGTGCTAAGGATATTCATATCATTATAGATTTGATTCGTGATGTGAAGCCTCATCAGATATTTGTGGCCGGTGACTTAGCTGACCCACATGGAACGCATAAGGTTTGTTTAAATGCTGCTTTAGCTGCTATTCATCAATTAAACAAAGAAGGTTTGATGGATGAGTGCAGGGTGTGGATGTACCGCGGTGCTTGGGCAGAATGGGAAATAGATTATATTGAAATGGCTGTTCCTATGAGTCCTGAACAGTTGATGAATAAAAGAAAATCTATCTTACGTCACCAATCCCAAATGGAAAGTGCTCCTTTCTTAGGCAATGATGAAAGATTATTCTGGCAACGTTCTGAGGACAGAAACAGGGCTACAGCTTCACTTTATGAACAATTGGGATTAGCCTCTTACGAAGCCATTGAAGCTTTTGTGGAATACAAGTTTTAAGTAAAAAATCACTATCTTTGCAGCCGCAAAAATTAATTTGCACGTACAAGATAGATTCCAACACTCACCCTTAGTGATTAAGGGTATATCTTATCAGGGTATACGTTCAGAGCGATCTGTAACAAAACCGGATGAAAGCTCTGAACGTGTACTAAAACTGATAAAATGACATTTAAAGATTTTAATTTAAAAGCTGAAATTATTGCAGCAATAGACGAGCTTGGTTTTACCAATCCTACACCTGTACAGGAAAAAGTGATTCCTTTTATGCTAAAGGAGGAACGAGATTTAGTTGCATTAGCCCAAACGGGCACCGGTAAAACTGCCGCATTTGGTTTACCCATTGTACAAACCATCAATGAAAACCAAGCCATAGTACAAGCATTGGTACTTTCTCCTACCCGCGAATTATGTATACAAATAGCCAATGATCTCAAGGATTTTTCTAAAAAAATAAAGGCTAAGGTCGTACCTGTATATGGTGGCGAAGATATTCGTTCGCAGCTCAGACAATTAGATACTCCTCCTCAAATATTAGTGGCTACTCCCGGTCGTTTGTTAGATTTGGTCAGGAGGGGCAAAGTACAATTACAAAATATTCAATATTTGGTATTGGATGAAGCTGACGAAATGTTGAATATGGGTTTTAAAGAAGATATTGAAACAATTTTGAAAGAAACCCCTGATACTCGCCGTACTACCCTATTCTCTGCCACTATGCCTGCTGATATCGCTCGTATAGCTAAGCAGTACATGAAAGATTATCAAGAAATTGTGATAGGCTCTAAAAATGCCGGCTCTGATAATGTTTCGCATATCTATTATGTTTGTCAGGCCAAACAGCGCTATTTAGTACTTAAGCGCATAGTAGATTTCAATCCTGATATCTATGGTATTGTATTTTGTAGAACACGCCAAGAGACCAAGGATGTAGCCGATTGGCTGATGAAAGATGGTTATAATGCCGATGCTTTGCATGGAGATTTATCGCAAGCACAACGCGATCATGTAATGCATAAATTCCGTCAGAAAAACATACAATTATTAGTAGCTACGGATGTGGCAGCACGCGGTTTAGACGTAAGTGATTTGACCCATGTCATCAATTATAACCTGCCGGAAGAGGAAGAAGTTTACACCCATAGAAGCGGTCGTACCGGCCGAGTAAACAAAAAAGGGGTATCTATTGCCATCATCCATTCAAGGGAACAGCATAAAATCAAGAATTTAGAAAAACGTCTGAAAAAGGATTTTGAAAAGCAATTAATTCCTAATGGTTTAGAAGTTTGCAAAAAACAGCTTTTTCATATGATAGACAAAATGCAGCATGTAGATATCAATGAAGAACAAATTCAACCCTATATAGACCAAATCTCTAAGCAATTAGATTATTTAGATAAAAACGAATTATTGAAAAGATTTGTCTCTTTAGAGTTTAATAGATTCTTAGATTATTATAAAGATGCTGAAGATTTGAATTATTATGCCAAGGAAAAGGAAGAGGAACGAAACGACAGTCGGGCATCAAGAAAATTCAATAAAGGTCAACGAGGCATGAAGTTAAGATTGAGACTGAATGCAGGCAATAATCAAGGGATTTTTCCGGCTAAATTATTAGGTATAATCAATGATATAGTGGGAGATAAGTCTATCAGTATTGGAGATATTGAAGTCACTGATAAGTTCACCTATTTCGATGTATTTTTAGATCAAGCCGATAAAATTACGCAGGCATTTGCAGGACAAAAAAGATATGGATTATCTGTCAGCAAAGAAAAAAATGCCGCTGCTACTACCCCTTCAGCTACAAAAAACAGTAGGAAAAAGAATAAAAGGAAATCTAACAGGGCAAATGATGACAAGCCTTGGAGAAAAAGAAAGTAAACTTTTTAGCCTGATATGTGTTAAATTTCTATGTGCTAACACATTTTTCCTCAGCAATCGTAATTGTAAACAGCAATTATTATTATCTTTGAAGCATTTATTATTAAAAACTGTGTAAATATTCACTTTTACATAAGGGTTTTTGTATATAAATTAAGCTGAGTAAATAAATATTAAATTAATTCATATGACTTTTGACATAGCAATGATACGGGAAATTTACCGTACACTACCGACCAAGATTCAAGAGGCAAGAAAGGTATTGAATAAACCTTTGACGCTTACAGAGAAAATTCTATATACGCATATAGATAAGGATGAGCCTTTGAAAGCTTTCAAACGTTTGGATGATTATGTAAACTTTGCTCCCGACAGGGTGGCGATGCAGGATGCTACTGCGCAAATGGCCTTATTGCAATTGATGAATTCCGGTCGTGATCATGTGGCAGTACCCACTACTGTGCATTGCGATCACTTGATTCAGGCGTATATTGGTGCCGGCACAGACTTGAAAACAGCTAAAATCAATAATGAAGAAGTTTTCAATTTTTTGAAAGATGTTTCCAATAAATACGGCATAGGTTTTTGGCGTCCCGGAGCCGGGATTATCCACCAAGTGGTATTGGAAAATTACGCTTTCCCTGGTGGTA
>CAYPYZ010000101.1:0-6951 GCA_964414805.1 uncultured Paludibacter sp. | reverse complement strand
TGCCATGCTCTTTTTAGAACAAGCTTATCCGGATATTTTTCATGCCGCCATAGGTTTACATCCTACTTACGTAAAAGAAAATTTTCAAGAAGAGTTGGATATTTTAGCGGCAGCATTAAAGAGACGTGATTACATAGCCATAGGCGAAATTGGCATAGATTTGTATTGGGACAAGAGTTTTTTACAAGAGCAAATCAAGGTGTTTCAGCAGCAAATAGAATGGGCATTAAGCTACAACAGACCTATTATCATACATCTCAGAGATTCCTTTCAAGAAGTGATGGATACCTTAGCCCCCTATAAAAACAGCGGTTTGAGAGGTGTGTTTCATAGTTTTGGAGGCAGTTTGGAGCAAGCACAAGCCATCATAGATTTCGGAGGTTTTTTAATGGGGATTAATGGGATAGTGACTTTTAAAAACTCTGGTTTAGCAGATGTGGTTAGGCAAATTGATCTAAAACACATACTTTTGGAAACTGATGCGCCCTATTTAACACCCGTTCCCTATAGGGGAAAAAGGAATGAAAGTGCATACATGGTATATACGGCCAACAAGTTAGCGGAAATATACAATACAACTTTAGAGAATATAGTATCTATTACTACCAAAAACGCTAAAGGGCTATTTGATTTTTAAAAAGCTGCTAACAAATGCTATAATATGTTTTAAAAAATCTACAAATCAGTGATAATATTGACAATTTTCATTTGTATGTCATATTTTTTTACTAACTTGCGCCGCTAAATTGGAGAGGTGCTCGAGTGGCTTAAGAGGTGCGCCTGGAAAGCGCATATACGGAAACGTATCGAGAGTTCGAATCTCTCTCTCTCCGCATCTTTTTAAATTTGAGAGAGAATTATTTAATCAACAATAAAACAAAAATTCAAAACAGAAAGTAAAATGAAAAAGGTATTTGCAATTTTTTCAATCGTGGCACTTTTCACTTTTGGTCTTACGTTAAGTGTGATTGCTCAGGAAGATAATACTCCTGAAGAAGCTACATCAGATGTCGCAATCAGTGAAGAGGTAGTAGAAACGACTGCAACAGTAGAAGTTGTGGAAGAAGCAGGTATGCACAAAGCATTAAAGCAGAAATTTATTGAAGGTGACGCTATGTGGATGGCACCTATTGCTTTCGCTTTAATTTTAGGCTTGGCCTTAAGTATTGAGAGAATACTTTATTTAAGCTTGTCTTCAACCAACACCAAAAAATTATTAGCTAAAATTGACGAAAGCTGGGAAAATGGTGGTGTAGCAGAAGCTATGGAAGTTTGTCGTAATACACGCGGACCAGTTGCTTCAATTTTCTACCAAGGACTATCTCGTTACGATGAAGGTATCGAAGTAGTAGAAAAATCAGTTGCTTCTTATGGTAGCGTTCAATTAGGTCTTTTGGAGAAAAACTTAACTTGGATTTCGTTGTTTATTGCTTTGTCCCCATCTTTAGGTTTCTTGGGAACTGTTATCGGTATGATTCAAGCATTTGACAAAATTCAACAAGTAGGTGATATCTCCGCTACTGTAGTTGCCGGCGGTATTAAAGTTGCGTTACTTACAACCGTATTCGGTTTGATCGTAGCCATGATTCTACAAGTATTCTATAACTATATTCTAACTATCATCGAAGGTCTGACCAATGATATGGAAGACGCTTCAATCTCTTTATTAGACATTATAGTAAAACACTCTAAATAAAAGTAAGCATGACTAAAACAATTAATCTCATAGGAGTATCCTTAGTAGTTGTTTCATTCTTACTTTTGATTGCATTCTTTGCAACCATGGGTAGTGGAACAGGTACAATAGATAGCACAGCAGGTGAAGCTATGCATGTACCCTTACTAACCGATACACTTTTCACCTGGTTGTATGTATTATTCGCAGCTATTATAATAGTAACTATTGCCGCTGCATTATACCAGTTCGTAAAAAAATCACTTAGCAATCCAAAATCCGCATTGAAAGCTATCGTTCCTATCTTGATCTTTGCAGGAATATTTATCCTTTCATTCTTCTTAGGAAGTGGTGAAAGAATGGATATCATCGGGTATGAAGGTACTCAAAACGTAGGTTTTTGGGCACAAGCAAGTGATATGTTCTTGTATACAGTTTACACCCTCTTAGGATTAGTAATACTATCCATAGTAGGTTCAAAACTGTACACCATGTTTAAGTAATTGTTCTAAACAAAAAAATAACTAAAAGAATGGCTAGAAAATTAGACCAAATTAACGCGAGTTCGATGGCCGATATATCGTTTCTCTTGTTAATTTTCTTCTTAGTAACTACTTCCATGAATGTAAGTATGGGGCTGACTCGTCGTCTACCACCCCCCTTACCACCTGATCAAAAACCTCAAGACGTTGATATCAAAAAAAGAAATATCTTCGTAGTGAAAATCAATAGCTTGAATCAGTTGTTGGTACAAGGTGAGGAAATGAACATTCGTGACTTAAAAGCAAAAGCCAAAGAGTTTGTTTTGAACGAAGCAAATTCAAGCAATTTACCTGAAAAGGTAACCATGGAATTTGAAACCTTGGGCGTAGTGGAATATACACGCGACCATGTGATTTCTGTTCAAAATGACGTGGATACGCAATATCAGGCATATATTGATGTGCAAAACGAATTGGTAGCTGCTTATAATGAACTTAGAAACGACTTGTCGCAACAAAAGTTCGGTAAGAAATACGAAGATTTGGAAGAGAAACAACAGAAAGATATACAATCGGTTTTCCCTCAGAAGATTTCCGAGGCTGAACCTAAAAATTACGGAGGAAGCAACTAATGGCAACAATCAGAAAAGCAGAAAAAAAAGGCATGCCCGAATTGAGCACGTCTTCATTACCAGATATTATTTTCATGCTGCTGTTCTTCTTTATGGCCGTTACAACCATGAAGGAAGTAACCTATAAGGTTAGAATTATGCCTCCCGCAGCCAGCGAACTGCAAAAATTAGAAAACAAATCCTTGGTAAGATATATCTATGTGGGTGAACCCATGAAGGAGTATAGAGACCAATTTGGTACCGCAAGCCGCATTCAATTGAATGACCAATTTGCAGATATTAGCGAAATTGAAACTTTCATTACTAACGAACGTTCCGCTATGAAAGAGGAAGACCAAAACGTGATGACCGTTTCCATCAACGCTGATAAAGATACTAAAATGGGTATTATCACTGATATTAAACAAGCATTGCGACGTGCCTATGCGTTGAAAATCAACTATCAAGCACTTAGTCGAAAAGCCTATTAAATAAGCAAATACTACTTTATAATAGAGAGTCAAATAGGCCTAAAGAGCTTGTCTGACTCTCTTGTTTTTCTATAAACAAACTATCAAAACATTCTACACTTTTCAAGTGTTGATATATATACAGAGCTCGAATCCTGAGTTTTGATAAAATAAAAAATAAGGGTATGAAAACAGAGATATTTGATGTAAGCGGAATGAGTTGCGCCTCCTGCGTAGCGCACGTAGATAAAGTAACTCGTAAATTGGATGGCGTAGTAGATGTGCAAGTCAATCTATTAACCAACTCCATGACAGTGAAATATGATGAATCACTCTTGGGTGCTAATAGGGTAGAAGATGCAGTAAAAGATGCAGGTTATAATGCTGTGGCAAGAACTACCGCTGCTGATAATTCTACTGATACACAAGCTAAAAAAAAAAGCTAAATATTGATGATGAACTAAGGGCTATGAGGAGGAGATGGCGAGTGTCCCTCATCTTCCTCATCCCTTTGTTATACATCGCTATGGGGGAAATGATGAGACTTCCCTACCCCAATTTCCTAAGCGGCACACAAAACGCAATCACCACAGCACTACTGCAATTCTTCCTTGCGCTGCCCATCTATTTAGTGAATGAAAAGTACTTCACTACCGGTTTCAAAACTTTAATTAAACGCAATCCCAATATGGACTCGCTGATAGCTTTAGGCTCATCGGCTGCAATGGCATATGGTATATTCGCAATTTTCAGAATTGCTTATGCGATTTCATATAATAATGCGGAAGTATTAGCACAATACGCGCATGATATCTATTTTGAATCCGGGGCTACTATCTTGGCTTTAATCACCTTGGGTAAATACTTCGAAGCACGCTCGAAAAGCAGAACTTCTGAAGCACTGAATAAATTGATTGATTTATCTCCCAAAACAGCCATAGTTATTCGCAATGAAGAGGAGTTAGAAATTCCTATTGAAGAGGTGATTGTAGGGGATATTATCATCGTTAAATCCGGCCAGTCCGTTCCCGTAGATGGTATTGTCCTTTCAGGAAATGGATCTTTCGACGAATCAGCATTGACCGGCGAGAGTATACCCGTTTTTAAAGAAAAAGATCATGCGGTAATGTCGGCTACCATCTGCCAAACAGGCTTTATCACTTTCAAAGCTACCAAAGTAGGAGAAGATACTTCACTGGCACAAATCATTCGTTTGGTAGAAGAAGCCTCTGCATCCAAAGCTCCTATTTCAAAATTAGCCGATCAAATCAGCGCGGTATTCGTACCTATTGTCATAGCTGTTGCTATCTTAGCCGCAACTGTCTGGATGCTGTTAGGCTATCCATTCGAATTTGCCCTTTCCATAGGAATATCAGTATTAGTGATTTCTTGTCCATGTGCACTCGGTTTAGCCACACCGGTAGCCATTATGGTAGGTACCGGTAAAGCTGCAACGCAAGGCATGCTGATTAAATCAGCTGAAACTTTAGAAACTGCCCATAAAATTGATACGGTGGTATTGGATAAAACAGGCACTTTAACGGAAGGAAAACCCTCTGTTACCAAAATAATTGGCAGTAGATTTATGCCTGAAAACAAAATTTTGGAAATAGCTGCTGCATTAGAAAAACAATCTGAACATCCTTTGGCAACTGCCGTTATGGATGAAGCTAAATTTAAAAATATAGTAGCCCAAGATATTGAGAATTTTGTTGTCTATCCCGGAAAAGGTGTATCGGCAAGTATCAACGAAAGAAGTTATTTTGCAGGTAATCTAAATTTGATGCAGGAACAAACCATAGCTTCCGACAAATTCATTCCGCAAGCCGAACAACTTTTAGATGAAGGAAATACTGTGCTCTATATTGCCAATGAAAAGGAAGTTTTGGGATTAATTGCCGTAGCTGATATTTTAAAGCCAAGCAGTGAACGTGCTGTAAAAGCTCTACAATCCATGGGTTTAGAATTGGTCATGCTTACCGGCGATCATGAAAGAGTGGCTAAAGCCATGCAAAATCAACTTCAAATTCAGCAAGTGATAGCAGGCGTATTGCCGCAAGGAAAAGAAGAAGAAATTAGGAAACTACAAGACCAAGGTAAAAAAGTAGCCATGGTAGGTGATGGTATCAACGATGCTCCGGCATTGGTAAGAGCAGATTTAGGAATAGCCATTGGTTCAGGTACTGATATAGCGATGGAATCAGCGGATGTGGTGCTTATCAGCAATGATTTAAAAGGCGTTGAATCCTTTATCAGATTAAGTCATCGCGTAATCCGCAATATCAAACAAAACCTGTTTTGGGCATTCTTTTATAATGTTTTAGGTATCCCTTTGGCAGCCGGCGTATTTTATTTGGCATTAGGTTGGAAACTCAGCCCTATGTTTGCCGCAGCAGCCATGAGCATCAGTTCAGTTACCGTTGTACTAAACGCTTTGAGGATAAAACGTGCTCGATAAAATTTTGGGAACTAAATAGTAGACACTACCAAGATAAATCTCCGCAAGTGAATCAGGCAAGCAAATCAAGCAAAGCCTGATTCACTTTTTCAAAATTAAATTGCTGGATAATCTCGTTTTTATAAGCTAAAATCTCTGTATTACAAAGATTGCCTATACTGCCTGCATGACTGTGTTGCACTTCTTTATTAGGCACAAATTCACCGGCTACAATGGCCAAACCTACCTGTTTATAAGCTTCCCGGAAAGGAATACCCTGCTGCACTAAAGCATTGACTGACTCCACGCTAAACATATAATCATAAGTAGGATTATTCAATATCTCCTGATTGATTTCTAATTGTGCAATCATCATTTCAACCATATGCAGACAAGCTTTCAATTCCTCAAAAGCAGGCAAGAATACCTCTTTGATTATTTGCAAATCACGGAAATAACCGGAAGGTAGATTGTTGGTAATCAATGTTATTTCTTGAGGAATAGCCTGTAGCTTATTGCATTTGGCACGAGTCAGCTCAAATACATCAGGATTTTTCTTATGCGGCATAATGCTCGATCCCGTTGTAAATTCATCCGGTATTTTGAAAAAACCGAAATTTTGGGAACTATATAAACAAGCATCATAGGATAGTTTGGATAAGGTAGCCGCTACGGAAGCCAATGCTTGCGAGACAATCCTTTCCATTTTCCCCCTGCCCATTTGTGCATATACCACATTATAATTCATGCTGTCAAAACCCATCAAGCGGGTAGTCATTTCCCTATCTAAAGGAAAAGAGGAACCATAACCAGCAGCAGAACCTAAAGGATTACGATTAGTGATTTTCCAAGCTGATAATAGCAATTGCAAATCATCGGATAAAGACTCGGCATAAGCCCCAAACCATAATCCAAAAGAGGAAGGCATAGCCACTTGCAAATGCGTATAGCCGGGCATTAATACATCTTTATGTAAATTGCTTTGAGCTATCAAAGCCTCAATTAGGGCATCTACATCCTCCACGATTTCCATCAATTCATGGCGTGCAAACAGTTTTAAATCCAATAAAACCTGATCATTGCGCGAGCGACCGCTATGTATTTTTTTGCCTATATCACCAAGTTGGCGCGTTAATAATAATTCAACTTGAGAATGTACATCCTCAACCCCATCTTCTATGGTAAAATTATTGTCAAGAATAGCTTGATGGATAGTTTGCAAAGCTTGATGCAAAGCTTGTTGTTCTTGTTTTTGAAGCAAGCCTATAGACTCCAG
>CAYPYZ010000100.1:0-7076 GCA_964414805.1 uncultured Paludibacter sp. | reverse complement strand
AGCAAGAGTTTTTGGCTTTATACGTTCAACATACGGATATGATTGATAATCAGAAGCCAATTTTGAGTTCTATTTATTATCGCGAAATCGGCGTTTTTCAATTGGAATTGCTTGAAAAAGAAACGGAGGCTTCACGACTGAAAATGAAAATTAAGATGATTCAAGCTGCTTATAATAAAGGTATGGAACCGGATCTTACACAAATTGAAATGGATTTAAGTGTTCAGTTGAGATCGTTTTATGAGCAGATGCAAGAACAAGCGCAAATCATTGAGGAAGCTGATAAGTTACTATCAAATTTGATGTCGCCTGAAGAAACTAAGAAAATCAGGGATTTGTTTCGCCTACTCACCAAACGTTTGCATCCGGATTTAAATCCTAATCAAACGGAAGAAGAAAAAGACTTGTATATTAAGGTGGTAGCGGCTTACGACTTGAATAGAATCAATGAGTTACAGGAGATTTTACTTTATTTGGATGGCGTGGATTATCAATCTAAGGCATTAGCCAAAAGTGACAAACAACAGCATATTGATTCTTTAAAACAGCGTATCCATGTGTTAACAGCAAAAATAGCAGCTCTCTATGATTCTTTTCCTTTTATTATGAAAGATTATTTAATAGATGATAATGCAGTAGCTCAGAAACAAGAGGAGCTTAAAGTATTGATTCAGGCTGCTGAGGATGAGATAACTAAATATCAAGCAACCCTAAAACTTATGTTAGATGAATAAGTCCATCATACCCGTATCTCCGGGTTTACTTGCGCTGATAAGTGGAGGTGAAAATTTGCCCAAACCTTTTGTACACGAGATTTTCTTGTTAGAAATAGTTGTGGCCGGTACTACTTTTTGTGAAAATATTCAAGCCATTGAACCAAATATTTTTCCTGAGAAAGTCTTGACTTTAAAGCGTGAACCGGATAATCCGCATGATGAATTCGCTATTGCAGTATATCATGAAACCGATAAAATTGGCTATATACCGGCGGATATGAATTTAGTTTGCTCCCGATTGATGGATGCAGGTAAGATGTTCTTCTGCCGTGTTGTAAGTAAAAAATGGAAAAATCAGTGGTTAAAACTCAAAGCTAATGTTTATATGGTGGAATAGGTATCATCTAATTATAATTTTTCTCAAAAAAGTATGCTGTTTCCAAGAAAAACATTAATTTTGTCAGGTTATATGTCAAAATTACATGAATTAAACTTGTTATATGCGCAATTCTGAGATACAATCAGTTAAACAACGTTATGGTATTATAGGTAATTCTGAACTGCTCAATCGGGCTATCGATATTGCTGTGCAGGTAGCTGCCACAGATTTATCCGTATTGATTACTGGTGAAAGTGGGGTAGGGAAAGAGAATTTTCCACAAATTATACATCAATACAGTCACCGTAAACACGGACCCTATATTGCGGTCAACTGCGGTGCTATCCCCGAAGGAACCATAGATTCAGAATTATTTGGACATGAAAGAGGTTCCTTTACCGGTGCTACTACCGATAGGAAAGGCTATTTTGAAGTGGCAGATGGTGGTACTATTTTCTTAGATGAAGTGGGGGATTTACCGCTTGCTACGCAAGTGCGCCTTCTACGGGTATTGGAAGCCGGAGAGTTTATGAAAGTTGGCTCTTCTAAAGTGCTTAAAACAGATGTCAGGGTCGTTGCGGCTACCAATAAAGAAATGAAGCAAGCTATTAAAGACGGACAATTTAGGGAGGATTTGTTTTATAGACTCAATACAGTACCTATTGCTGTGCCGGCTTTGAGAGATAGAAAACAAGATATAGTGCTACTTTTCCGTAAGTTTGCAGCTGATTTTGCTGATAAATATCGCATGCCTCCTTTGCGGCTAAGTCCTGAAGCACAGGCTGTTTTGACTAATTATTATTGGAAAGGAAATATCCGCCAGCTTAAGAATATTACAGAGCAAATTTCTGTCATAGAGCAAAATAGAGAGATTTCAGCAGAGATTTTAAGGAATTACCTTCCGAATGAAAATATGGAGAGACTTCCGGCGTTATTTACCGGTCATCGTCCTATGGATCAGAAGAGTTTTAATAGCGAAAGGGAGATTTTGTACCAAGTGCTTTTTGATATGAAAAAAGATATGAATGATCTGAAAAGATTGGTACATGATATTATGGAAGCGCAACCTGTACATGTTCGTCCTTATGATGTAGATCTAAGTAGTGCACACGATTTGCAAAATATGTTTGTAAATGAATCTGAAAGGTCGGAGAACGCCGACAAAAAGATTGTGAAATCAGCTTCTATAGATGTAGATAACTACGAAGCACAATATGTAGATGAAGATGATTTTCAAGATGTAGAGGCTGTTCATGAGCCTTTAAGCTTGATTGATATGGAGAAGCAAATGATACAAAAGACCTTGGCAAAGTATAAAGGTAGAAGAAGACCGGCTGCCGAGGAATTACAAATTTCTGAACGTACTTTATACCGTAAAATTAAGGAATATGGCTTGGAATAAATCTCGTTTTGTACGTTTTGCACCCTGGTTTTTACGTTTTGCACCCCTATTGTTTTTAACAATAACAGCATGCTCTGTTGCTTATACTTTTAATGGGGCGTCTATAGATTATTCTAAAACTCAAACCATCTCTATAGCTGACTTTAATAATGTGGCTGAATTGGTACATCCCCCTCTGGCACAAGATTTTTCAGAAAAATTAAAAGATAAATACGTTAAACAAACGCGCTTACAATTATTGAAAAATAATGGGCATTTACATATAGAGGGAGAAATTATTGGATATAATTTGACGCCCATGGCTATTTCACAAGATACATATTCAGCAGAAACCAAGCTGACGGTAACTATTAATGTAAGGTTTACCAATAATATAAATCCGGATGATGATTTTGAAAAAAGATATGCAGCTTTTCAATCATTTGATAGTAATAGGATGTTGACTGATGTGCAAGATGAATTGTTAGCAGTGATTTTGGAGGATATCATAGATAATATATACAACGACACCGTTGCCAAATGGTGATTTTACGAAAGTAATGACGCAGCAAGAATTAATAGGGTTAATACAAAATCCCCATTCTGTTAAAGTACAAGATTTAAATGCTCTGAAAGAATTAGGAGATAGATTTCCATATTTCTATCAGGTCAGGGCTTTATATCTGAAAGCATTGCAATTGTCTGATGATGTGCTGTTTAATTCAGAGCTTAAGCAGACAGTTTTATACGCTTCCGATAAAAACTGGTTGTACTATTATTTATATCCTGATGCGCGTTTGACGGAAGCTACCAAAAAATCACAAAGAGAAGAACAGTTTTCAGGTAGCTATTTTGATTTATTGGAAGTGGCAGAAGCAAAGGGAGGTGATACGCGTGCTTCTTTAAAAGAAATTGCTGAGAAACTCAAGGCTTCAAGGGCAATCTTGCAAACTGAAACTGCTGAAAAAAATAAACTTGAAAAAACAAATGCGCAAGAGGCCTTAGAATTGAAGTCAAAACAGCTCATCAAACAAAAAAAATATCAAGAAGCCTTGGTGATATTGAAGCAATTATATTTGATTAATCCGGAAAAAAGTATTTACTTTGCAGACCAAATTCGTTTTTTGGAAATAATTATTGAAAATACAAAATAGAACATAAAATTATGTATACATTTTTCATTATTCTTATCGTTATCGCTTCTTTGCTACTGACATTATTAGTGTTGGTTCAAAACTCAAAAGGTGGTGGATTAGCTGCCGGTTTCACTTCACCTAATCAAATTATGGGTGTTCGTAAAACTACAGATTTTCTTGAAAAAGCTACTTGGACTTTGGTTGGTGTTGTAGTGGTGCTTTCTATAGTAGTTGTTGCATTTCAATCTCCACAAAAAAGTGCACATGAGTCCGAAATTATGGAACAATATCAAGAAGCACAACAAACAGAGCCAGGTTTAATTAACCCCGGATTTCCGGAAGAAGGCGGCGATCAGGAGTAATTTTCAGGTATTAATTTCTTAAAGGAGGCTGTTTGATGGTTTCAGACAGCCTTATTTTTCTTTTGTAATATGTTACAGATTGACGATACAATTATCAGTTTAGATTTATTAGAAGAGCATTTTGCATGCAATCTCGATGCATGTAAAGGGATTTGTTGTGTTGAAGGAGATGCAGGGGCGCCCATTGAGAAAGAAGAAGTGACTGCTATTCAGGAGATTCTGCCTGAGATTTGGGATGATATTCCAGAGACTTCCAGAGAAGTAATTCGTAAGCAAGGTATCTATTATATAGATGAAGAGGGTGAAATGGTCACATCTATCGTAAAAAATCGTGAATGTGTTTTTGCTTACCAAGATAAAAAGGGCATTTGGTTATGCTCAATTGAGAAAGCCTATCGCGAAGGCCGAATCAGCATTAATAAACCTATTTCATGTCATTTATATCCCGCAAGAATAAAGCAGTTTGATGATTTCCAGGCTGTTAATTACCACCGCTGGCATATTTGTGAATGTGCGGTAGTACTTGGCAATAAAGAAAAAATACCCGTATATGAGTTTTTAAAAGAACCGCTTATACGTAAGTTTGGGGAAGCTTGGTATGAGCAACTTACCATTGCTGCCAAAGAAATCAAAGAGATGCAATAAACTATGCAAGTTGAAATCATTACCATAGGCGACGAGATTCTGATAGGTCAGATAGTTGATACCAACTCAGCTTGGATGTCGGCAGCACTCAATGATGCTGGTTTTGATGTGCTGAAAATCAGTTCTATACATGACGATGAACACCAGATTGTGGATAGTTTGCAAACTGCTTTACAGGAAGTGGATGTGGTGCTGATTACTGGTGGTATTGGTCCTACTAATGATGATATCACCAAGCAGACGCTTAGTAAATTCTTTGGTGCTAAATTGATTTTCTACGAGCAAGTTTATGCGCATATCGAGCAATTGCTTACTTATAGAAAGCGGGCTATGAACGCGCTGACGAAGATGCAGGCTATGGTTCCGGATAATGCGACTATTATACCCAATCATTTTGGAACGGCACCGGTTACTTGGTTTGAACAAGATGGGAAAGTTGTAGTTTCCATGCCCGGCGTTCCTTACGAGATGAAAAAGCTGATGCAAGAGGAGATTGTTCCACGTTTGCAAAAACATTTTCAGACGCAGACTATTATTCACCAAACCGTGTTGGTACAGGGTTATCCCGAATCTGCATTGGCTCTGAAAATCGCTGATTGGGAAAACAACTTACCCCAAGAAATTCGTTTGGCCTATTTGCCACAGTTTAATATTGTCCGACTTAGAATGAGCGTGATAGCACAAAATCGGGATGAGAATAAGTGGAAAGAGGAGATTGCAAGACAATTAGCTCAGTTAAAGACTCTGTTAGGGCATGCCATTATTGCGGAAGCAGATTTATCTCTAGAAGAAATAATTGGAAACACCTTGAAACTGCAAGCTAAAACGATGGCTACTGCTGAAAGTTGCACCGGTGGAGGCATCGCTAAACTTATCACCTCAGTAGCTGGAAGCTCCGAGTATTTCAAAGGATCTATTGTGGCATACAGCAATGAGATGAAAACCAAGCTTTTACAAATTGACAAGGAGTTTCTAAAGGAATATGGAGCAGTTAGTGAGCAAGTAGCTATCCAAATGGCAAGTCGTGCGCGAGCGTTGATGGATACAGATTATGCAGTAGCCACTACAGGTGTTGCGGGTCCAAGTGGTGGAAGTCCTAATAATCCTGTTGGGACAGTCTGGGTAGCTGTGGCTACCAACAATGATGTGTATTCGGAAAAATACTATTTTGCTTTTGATAGGAATTTGAATATTGAGCGTGCCGGTCAGGCTGCTTTACTGTTTTTATTGAAAATTATAAAGCGAGACTATAGCCGTAGATAGGCAGTTTTGAAAGCTTTTTAAACTTGATGAGCTAACAAAACTCAAAAATAAATTTAGAAATACTTGTATGTTATAAAAAAAAGCTGTACTTTTGCACACTATTTTTGAAAGGTTGGATTACTAAAAAGTATAACAATGTCTAAGATTTGTCAGATTACTGGAAAGAGAGCTATGGTGGGGAATAATGTATCTCACTCGAAGCGTAGAACGAAAAGGACTTTCGATGTAAATTTATTTACAAAGAAATTTTATTGGGTTGAACAAGATATGTGGATTAGTTTAAAAGTATCAGCTGCTGGTTTGCGTACCATCAATAAAATTGGATTGGATGCGGCTTTGCAACAAGCGGCAGAGAAAGGATATTTATTTTCATAAAATAAGAGGGACTTAACATGGCAAAGAAACATAAAGAAGCAAGAGGTCAGGTTATTTTGGAATGCACGGAGCACAAGGAAAGTGGCATGCCTGGCACATCACGTTATATTACAACGAAGAACCGTAAAAATACACCGGGTCGTTTGGAGTTAAAGAAGTATAATCCGATTTTGAGAAAAGTCACTGTACATAAAGAAATTAAATAGTTTGAATTATGGCAAAGAAAGCAGTAGCAACCTTGAGAACGCCAGGTGGACGTTCATTTGCTAAGGTTATAAAAATGGTAAAATCACCAAAAACGGGAGCATATGTTTTTAAAGAAGAGATGGTTCCCAGCGATAAAGTACAAGAGTATTTTGCAAAATAACAGCATAGTCTGAAAATAATATTGCATAAAATCCTCTCATTTATTGAATGAGGGGATTTTTTTATTAATTTTGTGACGCTCATTATATACAATATGATTTGTCAATCATCTAATAGTCAATAATACAATGTCGATATTTAATATTTTCAACAAAGGAAAAAAACAAAGTCTTGATCAAGGATTATCCAAAACACGTGAATCAATGTTTTCTAAACTTTCGCGTGCCGTCATTGGTAAATCTAAAGTAGATGATGAGGTGTTGGATAATTTAGAGGAGGTCTTGATTAGTTCGGATGTTGGGGTAGATACTACTTTGCGCATCATAGAACGGATTGAGGATCGTGTTGCCAAAGATAAATATGTCAATATTGCTGAATTTAATACTTTATTAAAAGAAGAAATTGCCAATTTATTAGCTGAAAATAATTCAAATATTCAAACTGATTTTGCTA
>CAYPYZ010000099.1:0-7097 GCA_964414805.1 uncultured Paludibacter sp. | reverse complement strand
TATAGGAAAACCCAAAATAAGCATAAATTTAACTTATTATAACCACCTGAAAACAAGAGTAATAACCATTTATTAAGGAAAATTGTAATCTCCACATTGCAATTACTAAACAAAAATGAAGTATTTTTGTTAAATCTATAGAGAAAACAATATTTTCCCTCCTATGGAGGGAGACTTATTTGCGAGAGAAAACAAATAATTATACTAACAATATGGACAAAGAAAAATTAATTCCAAGAGAAATTGAAGAAATTGAAAATGAAGAGTGGCTTTATTCGCTCGACTATGTGTTGCAACAATGGGGACCGGATCGGGTAGTCGATCTGTTGCGCCAATTGCAAATCCGCGCTCATAAGGCCGGTGTTGAATTGCCTTTCACAGCCAACACGCCTTATATCAATACTATCAACCGCACACAGCAACCGCCTTATCCCGGTAATCGCGAAATTGAACGTTTGATTAAAAGTATCATCCGCTGGAACGCCATGGCTATGGTAGTAAAAGCTAACCGCAACTCACATGGTATTGGCGGACACTTGGCTTCTTATGCTTCTGCCGCTACTTTGTTGGAAGTGGGCTTTAACCATTTCTTTAAAGGAAAAGACCACCAAAATGGCGGTGATATGATTTTCTTTCAAGGACATATCGCTCCGGGTATTTATGCCAGGGCTTTCTTGGAAGGTAGAATTACCGAGGAACAAATGCATAACTTCCGCCGAGAATTGAACCCTCAAGGTGGATTGTCTTCATATCCACATCCTTGGTTGATGCCCGATTTTTGGGAGTATTCAACTGTTTCCATGGGATTAGGACCCATCATGGCTATTTACCAAGCGCGTTTCAATCGTTATTTGGAAGACAGGGGACTGAAAGATACCTCTAAACAAAAAGTTTGGGCTTTCTTAGGAGATGGCGAAACCGACGAGCCGGAAACCTTGGGTGCTATTTCTTTGGCATCACGCGAGCACTTGGATAATTTGGTGTTTGTAATCAATTGTAACCTACAGCGTTTGGATGGACCCGTTCGTGGAAATGGAAAAATCGTACAAGAATTGGAAGCTGTTTTCCGCGGTGCAGGATGGAATGTAATCAAAGTACTTTGGGGAGGTGAATGGGATGAACTGCTTGAAAAAGACAGCAAAGGAAAATTGGTAAAACGTATGCTTGAAGTGGTAGATGGTCAATCACAAAAATTCTCCATTGCTTCCGGCGATTATGTACGTAAGGAGTTTTTTGGTGTTGATCCTGAATTGGAAGAAATGGTGAGTCACTTGACTGATGAGCAAATCCGCAAAATGAAACGTGGTGGTCACGATCCTGAAAAGGTATTCGCTGCATATCAGGCTGCTATGAATCACAAAGGGCAACCTACCGTTATCCTGACCAGTACCATTAAGGGTTATGGTTTGGGTGAAAGTGGTGAAGGCAAGAATATCACCCACCAACAAAAGAAATTAAATGAAGATGAATTAAGAGAATTCCGCATCAGATACGGTATCCCTGTTTCGGAAGAAGAAGTGGCCAATGCGCCTTTCTATATGCCGCCTGCAGACTCCCACGAAATGGAGTATTTACGCAAGCGTAGAGAAGAATTGGGTGGTTTCGTTCCCGAAAGAAGGGTGGATATTCGTCCTATCAAAACCCCGCCCGAATCTGTATTTGAAGAATTTTATACCGGCTCGGAAGGTCGTGAATTATCAACCACCATGGCATTTGTTCGCTTGCTTTCCAAGCTTTTAAAAGATAAAGAAATAGGTAAACTGATTGTGCCTATTATTCCTGATGAAGCACGTACTTTCGGTATGGAAGCTTTATTCCGTCAGTTGGGTATTTACTCGCATGTGGGACAGCTTTACGAACCTGTGGATAAAGAATTATTATTGTATTATAAAGAGGCTAAAGATGGTCAAATTTTAGAAGAAGGTATTACGGAAGCCGGTGCCATGTCGTCTTTCATCAGTGCAGGAACAGCCTATGCTGCTCATGGCGTGAACATGATGCCTTTCTTTATTTATTATTCCATGTTTGGTCTACAAAGAGTAGGTGATTTGGTTTGGGCTGCCGCCGATATGCTTGCCAAAGGCTTTATGGTAGGTGGTACTGCCGGTCGCACTACCTTAGCCGGCGAAGGTTTACAGCACCAAGACGGTCATTCTCACCTGTTGGCGTATTCAGTGCCTTCCTTGATAACTTATGATCCTGCATTTGCTTACGAAATTGCTGTGATTGTTCGTGAAGGTATTCGTCGTATGTACGAAGAACAAGAAAATGTATTCTTCTACATGACCATTATGAATGAAAACTATCCTATGCCAGCTATGCCGGGTGATGTTAAAGAGGGTATCCTGAAAGGTATGTATCGCTTTAGCAAAGGGAAAGAAACCAATACCGGATTAGTGGCTAACCTGTTGGGTAGTGGTACTATTTTAAATGAAGCCATCAAAGCAGGAGAAATATTAGAAGAAAAATTCGGTGTTTCCGCCAATATCTATAGTGTAACAAGCTATAAGGAATTGCGTCGTGATGCTATGGATGTAGAGCGTAACAATCTATTGAATCCCGGTAAAGCACAAGTACCATATGTATCAACTCAAATTGATAATGAGGGTGTTATCGTTGCTGCTTCCGATTATGTAAAAACTTTACCAGATTCTATTGCCAAATGGTTGCCTAAACATTTATATGCCTTAGGAACAGATGGTTTTGGACGTAGTGAAGCACGTGAAGAATTGCGTGATTTCTTTGAAGTTGACGCCAAGCATATCGCTTACACAGCATTGTATGCTTTGTATCAAGAGGAAAAATACTCCTTATCAGACTTGAAGAAAGCTGCCAAACAATTGGATATCAATCCTAAAAAAATTAATCCCATGCATGCATAATGCAAATTATTTGGTAGATGAAGTACTGAAAATTAAGAAAGTTTAAACTAAAAATCATTGATAATGAAACAATTCCTCATTCCTGAATTAGGAGAAAATATAGAATCCGCAACCATAGTCAAGGTGCTTATACAGCCCGGTGACATGGTAGAGATGGAGCAATCGGTTTTGGAATTAGAAACCGACAAAGCAACCATAGAAGTACCTTCCGATGTGGTTGGAAAGGTAGTAGATGTGCTTGTAAAAGACGGTGACGTAGTGAAAATTGGACAGGCTATCTTCTCGGTTGAAGAAGCTGCCGGCGCAGCACCAGAAAAACCTGCTGAAGAGGCTAAGCCTGTAGTAGAAACACCTGCTGCACCTGCACCTCAACCGGCAGTGGCTGAAACGCCTGCACCTGTACAAGCTGAAACAGTAGTAGAAGCTCCGGCACAGGCTGTTCCAACTGGCAATCTTCCTGCTGACTCCCGTACCATCCTGAAAGTGGACAATCAACCGCCCATACTTACCAATGCCGCTCCGGCAGCACCTTCCGTGCGTCGCTTGGCTCGCGAAATTGGTGTGGATGTCAACCAAATTACCGGTACAGGTAGAAGTGGTAGAATTACTTTGGATGATGTAAAACTTTATAGCAAACGCTTGCACCAACAACGTGGTGAAATGCAGCATATACAGGCTGAACAACACCAACAACCCCTACCCGATTTCTCTAAATTTGGTGAGGTATCGGTGGAAGCCATGTCGAATATACGCCTGAAAACAGCGGAACACCTCAGCTATGCTTGGCATACGATTCCGCATGTAACGCAATTCGATAAAGCGGATATTACCCAATTGGAAGAATTCCGTAAGAGCTATGCCAAAACTGCTGAGAAGTTTGGTGTGAAACTCACCGTAACAGCTATCTTAGCGAAGGTGATTACCTCTGCTTTAAAAACTTTCCCGCAGTTTAATGCCAGCGTGGATATGGTCAATAAATCCATTGTCTATAAACAATATTTCAATATAGGTGTAGCTGTGGATACCGATCATGGTTTGATAGTGCCTACGATTAAAAATGCCGATCGCATGAATATCATAGAAATTTCTAAGGAAATCAATGAATTGGCTGAAAGAGCAAGGAATAAAAAAACTACCATTGCTGATTTGCAAGGTGGATGCTTTACCATCAGTAATTTGGGTGGTATAGGCGGCACATCTTTTACGCCCATAGTGAACTCTCCGGAGGTAGCTATTTTGGGAGTTTCTCGTGGAAGCATTGAACCTATTTATAAAAATGGTAACTTTGAGCCGCGTATGATGTTGCCTTTGTCCTTGTCGTACGATCACCGCATCATCGACGGAGCGGATGCCATCAGGTTTTTAAGATGGGTAGTGGAAGCCTTGGAAAATCCTTTAAAATTAATCGTTGAGGGGTGATTTTTTATAAAAATTTACAGGATAAATCTTCCAATGTTATTATTTAAAAAGAATCAACAAGTTTGCACGATTAAACATTGGAAGATTTAAACTCCTATAAAAATTAAACTCAATTAAAATATTAAACATGAATAAAAATATAGTCGTAATCGGCGCAGGACCCGGCGGATATGCTGCCGCATTTTACGCAGCAGATTTGGGGATGAACGTAACCCTGATAGATGCAGCCAAAAATCCGGGTGGCGTATGTTTATACAGGGGATGTATCCCTTCCAAAGCCTTGTTGCATGTGGCCAAACTGATTAACGAAAGTAAAGAAGCCAAAAGTTGGGGTGTTGATTTTGGGGAACCAAAAATCGATATCGATAAATTGCGGGCTTATAAAAACAAGGTCGTAGCCAAGCTGACCGGCGGTTTGGGCGTATTGAGCAAACAACGTAAAATCAATTACGTACAAGGCCGTGCCGCTTTCACTTCCTCTACATCCGTAGCGGTAAAAAAAGAAGATGGCAGCACAGAGAACATCAGTTTTGAGAAAGCCATCATCGCAACCGGTTCGGTGATAGCCACCATTCCTTCATTGCAAATAGACAGCGATAGATTGCTAAATTCAACTACAGCCCTTGAACTGCCAGCTATTCCGAAATCCTTATTGGTAGTAGGCGGTGGATACATAGGCTTGGAATTGGGTTCGGTTTATTCAGCTTTAGGTGCTAAAGTTTCGGTGGTAGAATTTATGGACAGATTGCTCCCCGGAGCTGATCAAGATTTGGTATCCCATTTACAGAAAAGGATTTCAAAAGCTTATGATAAAATCATGTTGCAATCCAAAGTGGTAGCCATTGAGAAAGCCAAAGACGGTCTGTTGGTGAAGATAGAAAACAAAGACGGACAGGTGGAAGAACATGAATATGATTATGTGTTGATGTCTATTGGTCGCAAGCCTAAAACCGATGGATTAGGACTTGAAAACACCCAAGTGAAAGTCAATGAGCGCGGTTGGATTATCGCTGATCAATCCTTGAAAACCAATGATGAAAATATCTATGCCATTGGTGATATAGTGGGTGAACCCATGTTGGCACACAAAGCTTCGCATGAAGCCAAAGTAGCGGTGGATGCTATTTCCGGCAAACGTGTAGCTTTTGAGCCATTGGCTATTCCGGCAGTTGTCTTTACCGATCCTGAAATTGCTTGGGCGGGTCTGACTGAAAACCAAGCCATTGAGAAAGGTGTGAAATTCGAAGTAACTAAATTCCCTTGGGCAGCAAGCGGTCGTGCTACTACCTTAGATAGAAGTGATGGCTTGACTAAAATCCTCGTTGATCCGGATACCGAACGTATCTTAGGAGTAGGCATTTGCGGACCCGGTGCCGGTGAATTGATTGCAGAAGCCACATTGGCCATAGAGATGGGTGCTACCGTCAAAGATTTATCCTTGACTATTCATCCCCATCCTACACTTTCGGAAACCGTGATGGAAGCAGCAGAAATGTTTTATGGACATGCTTCCCACGTATTGCGCAGATAAAAAATTTTAATGGAAACAACAACCCAAAAACGTGGTTGGGTACTGGTGTCTGGCATTGGAAAGCGGTCAGAATTGGGTAGGTGCCCCCCCCTACCCATTCTTACTAATCAACTTCAAAGATTCCATATTTAGAATACTTATTTGTCTTTGCCTAATTTTTATCAATCCATCGCGGTCAAATTCATTGAGTACGCGACTGACGCTTTCCCGACTGGTATCTACCAAATTGGCTAATTCCGTTTGTGAAATTGGAAGGGTGAATTTCTCAGCATGAAAAATATGGTCGGCAAACTCAATCAATACATCAGCCATATTACCACGAATTTGTTTTTGTGTACGGTTAGCGCAACGCCTGTACAGCTCTAATTCATGTTGTGAAAGGGTGGTGATAATCTCTTCCGAAAACTCCCGATTTTCTCGTAAGATACGGTGAAAAATATTAATATCTATATAACAAACTTCCGTTTCCGAAATGGCTGTAACCGAATATTGATTGATTTTATCCCCGAAAGTTGTAGGTAATCCTAAATAAGTAGGTGCTTTTACCAAGCGCACAATTTGCTCATGATAGGGTCCTGTAATATGTATTTTTACCATGCCTTTTCTTAAAAAAACAACATTGGTGGAATACATCCCTTGTTTGATGATAGAATCACCTTTTGCCATACGTAATTCTAAATGATTAGCCGTTAATTGCTTGAAATTTTCTTCGCTAAGCACGGCAGCTGCACGTGTATTGAAAGGGCAATGTTTACAGTTGTTTTGCATAAGTTTATGATTTAAAGGGACAAAAAAGCCGGTACAAATATATACTTTGTGATGCAAATCACAAAACATTGTCATCTAAAGCACATCAAAATATTGCTACAGCTTCCAAACATCCTCTATATTTGCAGCATTAATTCTTTAATTCGTTTATCATGGAACAAGCAAAAGAACTTACCCTCGAACAATTACAATCGCAAATAGCCGCATTAAGTGAGGAGCTTAATGAACTGAAAGATGCTCGTAAAGACCAACTTTCCATCGCAGTGGTATCCGGTGATTTAGACAAAGTATTAGCGGCAATGGTTATCTCTATCGCTGCTGCAGCCATGGACACACAAGTGAAATTATTCTTTTCCTTCTGGTCGCTTTCTGCCTTACGTGATCCCGGCAAATCGCCTAAGGGCAAAGATTTGATTTCTAAAATGT
Organism: uncultured Paludibacter sp.; assembly: GCA_964414805.1. Lineage (GTDB taxonomy): Bacteria > Bacteroidota > Bacteroidia > Bacteroidales > Paludibacteraceae > Paludibacter. Next base: position 71 of record CAYPYZ010000099.1, on the reverse strand, counting down.
TCGGCCTGATGTTGCCAAAAGGCAGTAAAAAACTGAAACTTTCAAATATGAATATGGCAGGCATGGGTCCC
>CAYPYZ010000098.1:0-7329 GCA_964414805.1 uncultured Paludibacter sp. | reverse complement strand
CGGGATTACTCACATAAGCATTGATATCCTGAGTTTTAGGATTAGGGATATTATTTAAAGTATAAACAGCCGCATGGGCTGGCAGTCCAAAAAAGCAAAGTAAGCATAGTAGACTATACTTAAATTTTATGGTTAATGAAGTAGGTACCAAAGTATTATTAATTATAAGTTTTATGTAATTCCAAATCAAATTTCAATACTGAATAAGGTGGAACTAATCCGGAACCATTTTTACCATAGGCCAAATTTGAAGGTAGGTAAAAGGTAAATTTCCAGCCGTCTCGCATCAATCTCAAACCTTCTTGCCAACCCCTTACAGTTTCTTGTAAGAAAAAACTCTTATGCTCACCCTCATCGAAAACTTTTCCGGAGATTAATTCACCTTTATAACTCACCCGAATCTGGCTGTCAGGATGCGGGCGTGTGTACTTAAAAGTATCTGTACGATTGATATGATAGCACAATCCACTTTCAGTAACAAAAAAATTAGAGTCGTTTTTATGAACCTCTTTAAATTCCTCAAGCCAATGGTCATTCATAATTTTCCAATCAGCATATTTATCTTCTTCACATGCTGTAATAGCAATGATAGTCAGCAACAATAGACCAAAAAAAGTGGTTTTATTTATCATAATTCTTGTGAATGCTCTTTTTCTATTTTTGTAAAAACTCCTCTAATAAAATACTTGTCAAACTTTTTTAGAAAAAATCGACAACAAAGTTACATTATTTTTTCAAGAGGAAAGTAAAACTTCCTATTAAATCTCCATCTGTAAAGAAATCAATTCTATAAGTTCCCGGATATAAAATCTCTTCTACTGTCCAATATATCACATCTTCCATCGCCTCTCCTCCATACTCATAAGCACGTTTGGCAGAATACCCAATTTTACTATTCTCAAATGAGAATAGGTTGTTGATGTCTTTGGTCAATAATTCACCGTCGGGGCGGGTTATCCTGATATACATATTTTTATGACCAGTTTCAGCCGTGATATTCTTAGCAATGGTATAGTCAAATTGCAAATGAGCGATGCGACTGAAAATATTGGTTTTCTTATTCCTATTATTAAGTGTTGTTACATTGATTGAAGCTATCTCTAATTTAGAAGCCCTCGTTACCACTTCATGCAAATCTTCCTTCTCTCTGGCAAGTTGCTCCGCCTCTTGAGACGATGCCTGATATTTCTGTCTGATAGCTAAATTCTCCTGCTTTAACTGCATGTTTTCAGTGTTCAAAGAATCAATTTGAGCCACTAAGTGCATCATAATTGTTCTTACAGAAGCCAATTCATCCTTCAATTCTTGAATCCTGCGGGCATTGGTAGCACGTGTGTTTCGCAATTCATCCAATAATTCTTTGACCCTCGTTTTTTCAGTCTCTAATTCCTTCAATAATGAATCATTGCGAATGGTGGTGGTGTATCCATCAAACTGAAAGGTAAGATCCATATATTCTTCTTCAACCCTTTCCTTTTCCTGATCCATGATTTCTGTTACCGATTCTAACTCTAATTCCTTCTGTTTAGCATCATTATAGAAATAATACACCAAGCCAAGCAAGGCTATTACTAATAATATAAGCAGTATGTAAATTAGATTTTTAGACTTAAACATATTATAATAATGAAATAATTTTTTCTAATTGAATGGCTCTCGAACCTTTAATTAAAATGGTGTAACCCTGAGGTTTGTTTGTTGATAAAAATTCAAATAACTCATTGCTGTCCTTAAAACTTTGATAGATATGTTGCGTTTGCGCAAAGTTTTCTCCTACTAAATAAACTGATTTAAATCGATTTTCTTGTATTAAGTTTACGATAATTTGATGCTCCTCAGCCGATTGATCTCCTAATTCCAACATATCCCCAAGTATCAACATCTTATTGGCATCATGGATTTGTAACATATTGATGATGGCGTATTCCATGCTGGTAGGATTAGCATTGTAGGCATCTACTATCAGTTTATTCGACCCGGTAGCTATCAGTTGTGAGCGGTTATTGTTAGGTATATAACTCTCTAAACCCCTTTTAATCTGCTCATTGTTAAGACCAAAGAAATGCCCTATAGTAGCGGCTGCCAACACATTCTCTGCATTGTAACTGCCTACTAATTGTGTGGCGACTTCCACCGATGCTCCCGTTTGGATAATCATGTTTAAATACAAATCGTTTGGCAAAGTTTTAGCACTAACTGTATTCAAATCAGGGTATTGTTGCAAACTATAAGTAATTTGTTTTTCTTCCGAAATACCGGTTTTTTCTGCCATCTCTGTTAGATAATCATAATCCAAATTTATGAAAATGGCTTTTCCATGTTGGGCTATATATGCATACAACTCACTTTTGGCTTTTTGCACCCCTGCAAAAGATACAAAACCCTCTAAATGAGCCTTTCCAACATTGGTGATGATGCCAAAATCAGGTAGTGCAAATTCACAAAGTTGTTGAATTTCCCCTATATGGTTAGCACCCATTTCTATAATGGCCAATTGATGTTCCTGCTTTAACTGCAATAAAGTCAAAGGAACACCTATATGATTATTTAAATTTCCCTGGGTATAATGAATGCAATATTTTTCTTTTAAAACAGCGGCTATCAGTTCTTTAGTAGTGGTTTTACCATTCGAACCTGTAATAGCGATAATCTTCGTTTTTAAAGCTTTTCTATGCGTGGTAGCCAAATTTTGTAAAGACTGCAATACATTTTCCACAATAATATAACGCTCATCATCAGGTAAGGCATAAGAAGCATCATCTATGACGGCATAGGCACATCCATTCTCCAACGCATCTCCTGCAAAGGAATTAGCATTGAAACGTTCACCTTTTAAAGCAAAGAAAATCGAAGCTTTGGGACAATTTCTACTGTCAGTGGTGATAATGGGATGTTGTAAAAATATATCGTATAGATTCATTGCGTGTGAGTCTGTATGATTTGTCTAAATAGAAATCTTAACGGATTTGGTAAGCAAACGAAGCATACCAATTGCTTTGGCGAACATAATCCCCTTTGCTTTTATCTAAATTATTGATGCCCCAATCATAACCGCCTTTGATGATAAAACCTCGCCATTGTACACCGCCACCGGCTCCTAATTGCACATTGATACGATTGAGACCTTGCTTTAACCCATACCGGTTAACATCAGGTTTATACATGCTGCTTTTTCCGGAAACGATGTTTGGAAAAATACTTGGATCATCTAAATAGGATTCCGTAGTACGGTTCTGAACTAGACCAATTTGAAAATTTGGACCCATAAAGCCAAAAAACTTCAAACTTTTATAAATTGGTTGATAATACACGATGCGAGCAGGTACTTCCAAAGCATGACTCCAAGTGCGATAATTTATGCTATCTATTACAGTATCATATCTTTGTGTTTTATTTGAATAGGCTATATTATAATGTAAACCCGTTTGTATTGTAAAATTATATTTCAAATCATAATCATAATTAGCACCTATACGCACAGCATCGAAATAAGTCTTACTCGTATTGGGGCCCAGCTGTTTAGGATTGAAATAGCCACCTTCTAAAGTTATTTTTTGCGCATTTAAAGAGAGAATGCCCAACAGAAAAAAAGATATAATAAGAGAAGAAATTTTATACGGCATAGTTGCTATTGTGCTAATTTGGATTATAAAGCGCAAAGATAGATTTTTTTCCTTGATTTTGTAGCAGTATTTTAATGAATCTTGATAAATTAAGCTTAGAATATGCCCCATACTCAAAAAAAATCAGTTACTTTGTATGGCGAATGAATCAAGTTTGACTTTAGCACTATTATCTTTAATGCCATGCATTTTTTGTTAAACCATTTATAATAAATCATTATTATCATGTTTAATTTTTTGAGTTTAGTCTTAGTTTTATTAGGTGTACTAATTGGTTTTCCGATAGGATACCTCGTGGTGCATATGCTTATTGCTAAAAAAAATCGTTTGGAGCAAGACAAATATAATATATTGGATAAAGCCTATAGTACTTATAAGGCTGAGAATGAAAATGACAAGTTACATTTGGCAAAACAGATAGAAAATCTTCAAAAGGATTTAGAAGCAGCTACTGAACAAATGAGTGCAAAAGATAAAATACACCTTGAGCAGATAGGTGCAAAAGATAAATTAAACACCGAGCAAAAGGTACAAATCGCTGAGAAAGAGGCTGAAATCAAGTCGATGGAAGAGAAGCTCACCACCTTAAAAAAAGAAGTAGAACAAATAGGTGAAAAATATGCAGCTGAGTTTAAGAACTTGGCCAATGAAATTTTGGAAGATAAATCTCAGCGTTTTACCCAGAAGAACAGGGAAAATTTGGAAGCAATTTTAAAACCTTTAGATGAAAATATCAAGGAATTTAAGCAAACCGTAACTGACGTATATGTTAAGGAAGCTCAAGAACGATTTTCATTAGGTGAAAAAGTAAAAGAATTGGCTGATTTAAACTCAAAAATCAGCGAGGAAGCGCATAATCTCACCATGGCATTGAAAGGGGATTTCAAAAAACAAGGTGATTGGGGGGAAATGATATTAGAATCTATTTTGGAAAAATCTGGTTTACGTAAAGGCGAACAATACTTTACGCAAGAAGAATTACGTGATGATGATGGTAAGGCTTTGCTTTCCTCTTTGGATGGTAAGAAAATGCGTCCGGATGTGATAGTCAGATACCCCGACCAACGCAGTGTAATAATTGACTCGAAAGTATCTTTAAATGCTTTTACCCAATACATTGACGCTGAAACTCCTGATCAACAGCAAAAGGCATTGAATCAGCATATTTCAGATATCAAAACCCATATTATTTCATTGAGTAATAAAGCCTATGATGATTATGATAAATCTTTGGATTTTGTCATGATGTTTATTCCGAGCGAGCCAGCCTATATCGCTGCTATGCAGGGAGATAAAGACTTGTGGTCATTCGCGTACGATAAACGCATACTGCTTATGAGTCCATTAAATCTTATTACCTCTTTAAAATTGGTACTTGATTTATGGAAAAGAGATGATCAAAATAAAAATGCTATGGCCATTGCCGAAAGGGGTACATTATTATATGATAAATTTGTGGGTTTTGTGGAAAGTCTGCAAGATGTAGGTGATAAAATTAAAAGAGCTTCAGAAGCGTATCAAAATGCACAAAAAAGATTGAATACCGGTGATGGTAATTTATTGCGTCAAGTGGAAATGCTTAAAGATCTTGGGGTTAAGTCTAAGAAAGATTTAAGTCCTTATCTTCCGAAAGATGAAATTGTAGCATCTTTGGAGCAACAACTTGAAAAGGAGGAATAGATTGTCTTAATCGAACACCATATATATATTGTATAAAGTTTCTATCCACATACCTTTCAATCATTAATTTTTTAAATACTTATTATATCAAATAAACTATCATGGATCAAAAAAATCAAAATCAGCTTAATATTGAATTAACACCGGAGGTGGCAGAAGGTATCTATTCTAATTTGGCCATTATTTCACATTCAACTTCGGAATTTGTCATTGATTTTGCGAGAATAATGCCGGGTACACCAAAATCCAGCGTGAAATCTCGTTTAATTTTAACCCCGGAGCATGCCAAGAGGTTATTATTTGCTTTACAAGAAAATATTGCAAAATTTGAAAAGCAAAATGGTACTATTAAAATTTCGGATGCTCAAATGATGCCTCCTATGCCAATGGGTTTTGGCGGTGGTGAAGCATGAAATTAGAAAAATAAATCATCAAACACTTGTCATTTAAAAAACTTTTTGTAACTTTGCAGGCCATTTTGAGAATTTTTTTATTAAACAGTATAAATTCAGTTATAAATGCCTACAATTCAACAGTTAGTTAGAAAAGGAAGAACAGTGACTACCTACACCAGCAAGTCGCCTGCATTGGATTCATGTCCGCAGCGTCGTGGTGTATGTGTTCGTGTTTACACAACTACTCCCAAGAAGCCGAATTCGGCTATGCGTAAAGTTGCGCGTGTTCGTTTGACTAACCAAAAGGAAGTGAATGCTTACATACCGGGCGAAGGTCACAATTTGCAAGAGCACTCTATAGTGATGGTTCGCGGAGGTCGTGTTAAGGATTTACCCGGGGTTCGTTATCATGTAGTTCGTGGTTCATTGGATACGGCAGGTGTTGCCGATCGTACGCAGCGTCGTTCAAAATATGGAACTAAGCGTCCAAAAGCTGCAAAGAAATAATCCATTATTGAAGAATTTTTAAATCAATTTTTTTAAATCAAGTTATAAACTTGTTTTCAAGGTAGCAGATGAAGGTTGAGTAAACGGCTGAGCGCAGCAGTTGAAGCAAACTAAAAAGCAACCAAAAACAACAAATTTTAAAAAATGAGAAAGTCGAAACCAAAAAAGCGGATCATTTTGCCCGATCCAGTTTTTAATGAATCAATGGTTACAAAATTTGTAAATCATTTAATGTTTGATGGCAAGAAATCTATCGCTTTCGATATTTTCTATTCTTCTTTAGAAGTAGTTAAAGACAAACTTCCGAATGAAGATAAAACTCCCCTCGAAATCTGGAAAAAAGCACTCGAGAATGTTACCCCTCTCGTAGAAGTGAAATCACGTCGCGTCGGTGGTGCTACCTTCCAGGTCCCAACTGAGATTCGTCCCGAAAGGAAAGAATCTGTTTCAATGAAAAATCTTATATTATTTGCACGTAAACGTGGCGGTCGCTCGATGGCTGATAAATTAGCTGCCGAGATTGTTGATGCATACAACAGCCAAGGTGGTGCATTTAAACGTAAAGAAGACATACATAGAATGGCTGAAGCTAACCGTGCTTTCGCTCATTTTAGATTTTAATATTATTAAGAGAAAGAATTTAAGTGGCCAAAGGAGAATTAAAATATAACAGAAACATCGGTATCATGGCGCATATCGATGCCGGCAAAACCACTACGTCAGAACGTATATTATATTATACAGGTTTGACGCACAAGATTGGTGAGGTACACGATGGAGCTGCAACTATGGATTGGATGGAGCAGGAGCAGGAAAGAGGTATTACAATTACTTCGGCTGCAACTACGACATTCTGGAAGTATCAAAATAATCAATCTAAAATTAATTTGATTGATACTCCCGGCCACGTTGATTTTACCGTAGAGGTTGAAAGGTCTTTGCGCATTTTAGATGGCGCAGTTGCTGCATTTTGTGCAGTAGGTGGCGTTGAACCGCAATCGGAGACAGTCTGGCATCAAGCTGATAAATACAAGGTTCCACGCATCTGTTATGTTAATAAAATGGATCGCGTAGGAGCTGATTTTTATGAAGTAGTTCGCCAGATCAAGGATTTGCTTGGTGCT